>JAGPCN010000321.1 GCA_018058035.1 Fuscovulum sp. | reverse complement strand
GACGCAAGCAACAGGACAATGGACAGGATTTTCATCGCCAAAGACTAGCGGCAGTTCGCAAAGGATCGCAAGTCCGGCCTTTGGCACCTGCTGACGGGGCGACAGGGACGGGACGCGCTGGCCCGGCGGTCCCCGCCCTTCGAAAGCCAGGGCGACCCGACGGGCCGCCCTGGCTGTCCTTGTGCCTGACCGATCAGCCGCGGGCGGCTTTCGTCGCCTTGGCCCACCAGATCACATCGTCGAACATCGCCTTGGCCGAGGGGCCGATGCTGCCTTCGATGTCGGCGAGATTGCCGCTGCCGCCAAAACCGGGGTGGACCTTGAAGAAGTCGCCGCCGCCGATGCGGACGTTGTTGCGGGTGGGGACCATCTGCAGCTCCACCCCGATGTTCTGCAGGTGGCCAAGCGCATTGGCGCCGCCCATCGAACCGTAGGCGATGGCGCCCATCGGTTTCTTCGCCCATTCGACATAGGCCTGATCCAGCGCATTCTTCAATTCGCCGGTGATCGAGCGGTTGTATTCGGCGACGACGAAGATGTAGCCGTCGAATTCACCGACCTTCTTCTGCCAGGCGACGGCGGCAGGGTCCTGCGAGGGGGCCCAGGCGTTCGAGGCGACCTCGGCGAAGAAGGGAAGCTTGTGGTCGCGCAGGTCGACGATCTCGACCTCGATGTCGCCGCGGACTTCGGCCTGAGCCTTGATCCAGGCGGTCGGGATGTCGGCAAAGCGGGTCGGGCGGGTGGAGGAGACGATGATCGCGATTTTCGGGTTGGCCATGGGTCGGGTTCCTTGCGTGTTGTCATTCGTTGCCTGCCTTATCTGGTGACGGGGGGCACAATGCCAATTCTGCAAACCCGCGCCGGTTCTGTGCAGGAGCGCACGATGGCCTGTTGTGGTCGTGGTCGTTGGGTGATTTAATCAAGCCTCTGGCGGAGGATAGCACATGCACATCGGCCTGATCGGCGGCATCGGCCCGGCGGCGACACTGGTCTATTACCAGCGGCTTTGCGCAGAGATGGCCGCTCGGGGCGCACGGCTGGAGCTGACCATCGTCCAGGCGGATATCCATGAGCTGATCGCCAACAACCTGGCCGACCGGCGGGTCGAGCAGGCGGTGATCTATGCCGGTTTGATCGACCGGCTGAGGGCGGCAGGGGCGGATTGTGCGGCGATCACCTCGCTGGGCGGGCATTTCTGCTTTGACGAGACGGTGGCGCGGTCGTCGCTGCCGCTTGTCTCGGCGGTCAGGCCGCTGGATGCGTTCTTTGCCGCCGAGGGGATCGGCACGGTGGGGCTGCTCGGCACGCGGGTGGTGATGCGGACCAGGCTTTACGGGCAGCTGCGGCGCACAAGGGCGATTGCGCTGGACGAGGAGATCGAGACGCTGGGTCAGCTTTATCAGGAGATGGCGGTGGCAGGGGTCTGCGACGGGGCGACGCGGGCGCGGTTCCTGGACGCAGGGCAGCGGCTAGCGGATCAGGGGGCCGAGGCGGTGGTGCTGGCGGGTACCGACCTGAACCTGGCCTTCGACGGACAGGAAACGCCCTACCGGGTGATCGACGCGCTGGATCTGCATGTGGCGCTTTTGGCCGATCTGGCATCTGGCAGCCGCACGCCGGACGCATTAGGCTGACCCTATGACCAAACCCAGCGACAACCCCGCCGACCCCTTCAAGAAAGCCCTGGCCGAGGCCACCCGCACCATGGCGGATGACCCGGAGATGACCGTCACCTATTCGGTCGACCCTTCGGGCATGAACAAGGAGGGCGTGCGCCTTCCCCAGGTCAGCCGCCGGATGACGCGGGACGAGGTGCTGCTGGCGCGCGGCACGGCGGATGCCTTCGCGCTGCGGCGGAAGTATCATGACGACGGGATCGCCACCCGCTATGCCCCGACCGGGCCCTTGGCGCGGGATATCTACGAGGCGATGGAGGCGGCCCGCTGCGAAGCGGTGGGCGCGCGCGACATGCCGGGGACGGCGGGGAACATCGACGCCAAGATTGCCAACGAGGCCGACCGCAAGGGCTATGGCCAGGTGACGGCAGCCTCCGAGGTGCCCTTGCCCGTTGCCGCCGGGTATCTGGTCCGGCAGATGGCGACGGGGCGCGCGCTGCCGAAATCGGCGGAACATGCGGCGGACCTCTGGCGCGGCTTTGTCGAGGAGCAGGCGGGCGAGACGCTGTCGAACCTGGACCATGTGCTTGCCGACCAGGCGGCCTTTGCGCGACTGGCGCGGAAGGTGATCGCGGATCTTGGCTATGGCGACCAGCTGGGCGATGACCCGGACGCGCCCGAGGATGCGGGCGACGACCAGGCCGAGGAGGATCAGGACAGCCCGGATTCGGCCGGCGAGGAGCAGGAGGAGTCCGAGGACACCGAGGCCTCGCCCGAGCGGAGCCAGGAGGAGCAGCAGGACCAGTCCCAGGCGCAGGTCACGATGGAAGACAGCGCCGACATGGAACAGGGCGACGAGGCGGAACTGCCCGAGGGCGAGGCACCGCTGGAACCGCCGCCCCCGGCCCCGCATTCCGATGCCGACCCGAACTATGCGGTCTATGCCACCGATTTCGATGAGGAAATCAAGGCCGAAGATCTGGCCGAGCCCGCCGAGCTGGAACGCTTGCGGGCCTATCTGGATCAGCAGCTGGAACCGCTGAAAGGCGCGGTCTCGCGGCTGGCGAACAAGTTGCAGCGGCGGTTGCAGGCGCAACAGAACCGCTCGTGGCTGTTCGACCTTGAGGAAGGCACGCTGGACGCCGGGCGTCTGGCCAGGGTGGTGGCGAATCCGACAACGCCGCTGAGTTTCAAGCAGGAGAAGGACACCGAGTTCCGCGATACCTGCGTGACACTGCTTCTGGACAATTCCGGGTCGATGCGGGGGCGGCCGATTTCCATCGCGGCGATCTGCGCCGACGTGCTGGCGCGGACGCTGGAGCGGTGTTCGGTGAAGGTGGAAATCCTGGGCTTCACCACGCGGGCCTGGAAGGGCGGGCAAGCGCGCGAACGCTGGCTGGCGCAGGGCCGTCCGCAGATGCCGGGGCGGCTGAACGACCTGCGGCACATCATCTACAAGTCGGCGGATGCGCCCTGGCGGCGGGTGCGGCCGAACCTTGGGCTGATGATGAAAGAGGGGCTCTTGAAGGAGAACATCGACGGCGAGGCGCTGGAATGGGCGCATCGCCGGATGCTGGCGCGGCCCGAGGCGCGGAAGATCATGATGGTGATTTCGGACGGGGCGCCGGTGGATGACTCAACCTTGTCGGTCAACCCCGCGAATTACCTGGAGAAACACCTGCGCGACGTGATCGCGATGGTGGAACGCCGCCGTGCGGTGGAGCTGATCGCCATCGGGATCGGCCATGACGTGACGCGCTATTACCAGCGGGCGGTGACGATCACCGATGTCGAGCAGCTGGCGGGGGCGATGACCGAGCAACTGGCCGGGCTGTTCGAGGTGGACCCGAAGAAACGCGCGCGGGCGCTGGGGATGCGGCGGGCGGGCTGAGGCTCTGCGTCGTTGAGGATTTGGACCAAGAGGAAGCGGGCCATGTTCCAGACATTTGACAGCCATGCCTCGCCGGATCAGGGGCCGCCACGGCTTGCGGCGTTGCGGGTGAAGCTGGGGGCGATGGAGCTGGACGGGTTCCTTGTGCCGCGGGCTGATGTGCATCAGGGCGAATATGTCGCCGCGCGGGATGAGCGGTTGCAGTGGCTGACCGGGTTCACCGGGTCGGCGGGGTTCTGCATCGTGCTGCCGGAGGTGGCGGGGGTGTTCATCGACGGGCGCTACCGGACGCAGGTGAAGGCGCAGGTCGATCTGGGATCATTCACGCCGGTGCCCTGGCC
>JAGPCN010000100.1 GCA_018058035.1 Fuscovulum sp. | reverse complement strand
GAGGAGGCCGCCATGCGCTATCTGACCGCCCGCAAGCGCGCCGAGGGCAAGGGCGCCGCCCATGCCGGGACCGAACATCACTGGTCGATGACCCTGTCCTCGGTCGGCCTTGCCTTCATGGTGCCGGCCTGGCTGTACATCTTCGGCAAGGCCCTGGGCGGCACCCGCGACCAGGTGATCGAGACCTTCTCGCATCCGTTCCCGGCGATCCTGACGGCCCTGGTCCTGGTGATCGGCCTGCGCCATTTCGCGATGGGCGCCACCACGATGATCGAGGACTATGCCCGCGGCACGGCGCGCAAGATGCTGGTGATCTTCGTTGTCTCGCTGGCCTGGATGATCGGCGCGGTGGGCATCTTCGCGCTTCTGAAAATCGCTCTCTGAAGGACGCACCATGACGGCTTACCCCTATGAAGTTCACGACTATGACGTGGTCGTGGTGGGTGCGGGCGGCGCGGGTCTGCGCGCCACGCTGGGCATGGCGGAACAGGGCCTGCGCACGGCCTGCGTGACCAAGGTCTTCCCGACCCGCAGCCATACCGTCGCCGCGCAGGGCGGCATCGCGGCGTCCTTGGCCAACATGGGCCCGGACAACTGGCAGTGGCACATGTACGACACCGTCAAGGGGTCGGACTGGCTGGGCGACACCGACGCGATGGAATACCTGGCGCGCGAGGCGCCGAAGGCGGTCTACGAGCTGGACCATTACGGCGTGCCCTTCAGCCGCACGGAAGAGGGCAAGATCTATCAGCGCCCCTTCGGCGGCCACACCACCGAGTTCGGCGAAGGCCCGCCGGTGCAGCGCACCTGTGCCGCCGCCGACCGCACCGGCCACGCGATCCTGCACACGCTTTACGGCCAAAGCCTGAAGCAGCAGGCGGAATTCTACATCGAATACTTCGCGCTGGACCTGATCATCACCGACGGCGCCTGCACCGGCGTGGTCTGCTGGCGGCTGGAGGACGGCACTATCCACGTCTTCAACGCCAAGATGACCGTGCTGGCCACCGGCGGCTATGGCCGGGCCTATTTCAGCGCGACCAGCGCACACACCTGCACCGGTGACGGCGGCGGGATGGTGGCGCGCGCGGGGCTGCCCTTGCAGGACATGGAGTTCGTGCAGTTCCACCCGACCGGGATCTACGGTTCGGGCTGCCTGATCACCGAAGGTGCGCGGGGCGAGGGCGGCTACCTGACCAACGCCAATGGCGAGCGGTTCATGGAACGCTACGCGCCGCACTACAAGGACCTGGCGCCGCGCGACTACGTTTCCCGCTGCATGACGATGGAAATCCGCGAAGGCCGCGGCGTGGGCGCGAACAAGGATCACATCCACCTGCACCTGAACCACCTGCCGCGCGAATCGCTGGAACTGCGCCTGCCCGGCATTACCGAGTCCGCCCGCATCTTTGCCGGCGTCGACCTGCACAAGGAACCGATCCCTGTGCTGCCCACGGTGCACTACAACATGGGCGGCGTGCCGACGAACTACTGGGGCGAGGTGCTGAATCCCACCGCCGACAACCCCGACGCCGTCTTCCCCGGCCTGATGGCCGTGGGCGAGGCGGGCTGCGCCTCGGTGCACGGGGCGAACCGGCTGGGCTCCAACTCGCTGATCGACCTGGTGGTGTTCGGCCGCGCCGCGGCGATCCGCGCCGGGCAGGTGGTGAACAAGGCCGCCGCCGTGCCGGCCACCAACAAGGCCCAGGTCGACCGCGCGCTGGACCGGTTTGACGGCTTGCGCCACGCCAAGGGCGCCATCCCCACCGCCGAGCTGCGGCTTGAGATGCAGCGCACCATGCAGGCCGACGCCGCCGTCTTCCGCACCGAAAAGACCCTGGCCGAGGGCGAGAAGAAGATGACCGCCATCGCCGCCAAGCTGGGCGACCTGAACGTCACCGACCGGTCGCTGATCTGGAACAGCGACCTGATGGAGACGCTGGAGTTGACCAACCTGATGCCCAACGCGCTGGCCACGATCTACGGCGCGCATGCCCGCACCGAAAGTCGCGGGGCGCACGCGCACGAAGACCACCCGACGCGCGATGACGCCACCTGGCGCAAGCATACTCTGGCCTGGGTCGATGGCGCCAGGGTGGTGCTGGATTATCGCCCCGTGCATACTGCGCCACTGACCGCCGAAACGGACGGCGGCATCAGCCTGAAAAAGATCGCCCCGGCGGAAAGGAAGTTCTGATGCGTATCGCTGTCGCCCTGTTGGTCGCTTCTCTTGGCCTTGCCGGCTGTGTCGGCAATGGGGAAGGGGCAGCCGGGCAAGGGATCGCCAGTGAATATGCCACGGCGTGCATGTTCGAGTTGAACCCGCCCGGCGCCTATAGCTGGAACGATGGCGACAGCGAAGTGCAGCCGGGGCTTCAGGGGACGGCGGATGGCGCTGCCCGGCTGAACGCCTGTATCCGCGCAAAGGCCGAGGCCGCCGGCAAAAGTACGGCTTCCGCTGCAACGCAGCCGCTGCCCGATGTTGCCGGCGTGCCCCAAAGCGCCGCTACGACGGCCGAGGGCAATCGAGAGACGGTGACCTACACCTACGGCACGCCTCCGGCAGGCACCCGGAAATCCGGTGGCATGCTGGTCGCGGATACGGCGGTTGACCCGGCGCCGAAAGCCTCTCGACCGGCGCCGACCGCCTCGCGACCGGCGCCCGCGCCGGGGGTGACGTCAGGCTATTGCAGCCCGGGCGGGGGGGCCCTGCAAGGAGGGACCAGCTATTGCATCGGAAACTGACAGCAGGACTTCTGACCATCTCCGCGCTTGCCCTTGCGGCCTGCGATCCCGGCGCCTTTGCCGACAAGACCGTGCGCCGCGCCGCAACCGAGGTGGTGCAGGCGGTGGTGGTGCGCGAGATGCCCGCCGCCCCGGCCGCGGCCGCCACCGAATGCATCGTCCAGGCCGCCAGCATCGAGGAACAGCGCGCCCTGGCCCGAGACCTGGGCGTCGAGGCGGGCAGCCAGACGGTCGAGAACATCCGCAACCTGGCGCTGCGCCCCACCGCGCAGACCTGCTTTGCCGCCGCTGGCGTGCCTCCGGTGCGCTGATGCGGCGCGCACTGGCCCTTGTTGTGCTGGTGGCCGGATGCGGCCCGATGACCGTGCAGCAGGCCGAACGCGAATGCTTTGACCGCGCCCGCCTGGCCCAGGCCCCGCGCGGCATGCTCAAGGTCGGCACGACCTCTGGGGGCAAGGCGGCCGGCGGGCTGTCGCTGTCGGTGTCCACTGACTACGTCCTCGGCAAAGACCCCTCCGCGGTCTACGAGACCTGCGTGATGGCGAAATCCGGCGAGCCGCCGTCGCGGCCGCTTTATGAACGACCCGACTGGAAAGGCTGATCCGAATGGTCCAGTTCTCGCTTCCCAAGAACTCCAAAGTGCGCACCGGCAAGACCTGGCCGAAGCCCGAGGGCAAGAACCTGCGCAAGTTCCAGATCTATCGCTGGAACCCCGATGACGGGCAGAACCCGCGGGTCGATACCTATTTCATCGACATGGACAAGTGCGGCCCGATGGTCCTGGACGCGCTGATCAAGATCAAGACCGAGATCGACCCGACGCTGACCTTCCGCCGGTCCTGCCGCGAAGGCATCTGCGGTTCCTGCGCGATGAACATCGACGGGACGAACACGCTGGCCTGCATCAAGGGCATGGACGAGATCCGCGGCGACGTGAAGATCTATCCGCTGCCGCACATGGCCGTGGTCAAGGACCTGATCCCCGACCTGACGCATTTCTACGCCCAGCATGCCA
Source organism: Fuscovulum sp. (assembly GCA_018058035.1). Taxonomy (GTDB): domain Bacteria; phylum Pseudomonadota; class Alphaproteobacteria; order Rhodobacterales; family Rhodobacteraceae; genus Pseudogemmobacter. Next base: position 9,707 of record JAGPCN010000100.1, on the reverse strand, counting down.
GCATCATGCCCTGGCTGGAAACCAAGACCAACCGCCCCGCCAAGGAATGGCGCCAGTCGATCGAGGACCGGGCCAAGCTGGACGGCCTCTATGAATGCGTGATGTGCGCGTCCTGTTCGACGTCGTGCCCCAGCTACTGGTGGAACAGCGACCGCTACCTTGGGCCGGCCGCCCTGCTGCACGCCTATCGCTGGATCATCGACAGCCGGGATGAGGCGACGGGCGAGCGTCTGGATGCTCTGGAAGACCCGTTCAAGCTGTACCGCTGCCACACGATCATGAACTGCGCCAAGACCTGCCCCAAGGGGCTGAACCCGGCCAAGGCGATTTCCGAGATCAAGAAGATGATGGTGGAACGGGCGGTGTAAGCCGTCCGCCGCGACGGCGGGTACCATGCCTATCCTGCTGATCTTCCTTGCGGTTTCGGTGTTCCTGTACCTTTGGCTGTCGCGCCGGGGCACCACCCTGACGCGCGCCTGCCGCTGGCGGCTGGACCGTAGGGTGGCCCCCAATGCCTGGCGCTGCGCCGCCTGCGGGGCGACGGCCCGGGGGGGCGAGCCGAAGGATTGCCTGCGTCAGCAGTAGCGCTCGGCGGTGGCGGACTGCGGGTCGTCGTAGCGGTCGCCCCAGGCCCAGCCGACGGGCAGCAGGCGCTCGATCGTCGCGCGGTCCTCGTCGTCAAGGTCGATCTCGGGCGCGGCCAGCCAGTCCGCCAGATGCTCGGCCGTGCGGGTGCCGGGGATCGGGATGATGTGGTGGCCCCGGTCCAGCAGCCAGGCCAGCGCCAGGGCCGCGGGGGTGATGCCGCGGGCGCGGGCATAGTCGTGGAAGGCTTGCAGGCGGGCCCGGTTGTGCGGCCAGTTGCCGGGATAGAAGCGGGGGATGCGGGTGCGGAACTCTGCCTCCGGGAAGATTGCGGGATCGGCCATCGGGGTGCCGAAGGCGCCGCGGGCCAGAGGAGAGAAGGGCACGAAGGCCACTCCCAGCGTCGCGCAGCGCTGGATCAGGCCCAGTTCGGGTTGCCGCGTCCACAGCGAATATTCGTTCTGAACCGCCGTCACGGGATGCACGGCATGGGCGCGCTCCAGCGTATAGGGGGCGATTTCCGACAGCCCGTAGCCGCCGATTTTCCCTTCGTCCTGAAGGCGTTGCATGGTGCCGGCCAGATCCTCGGCCGGGATGCGCGGGTCGTGCCGGTGGGCGTAGAACAGATCGACATGGTCGATGCCAAGGCGCCGGAGCGAGCCTTCGAGTTCGGCGCGCAGGTAGGCTTCGGAATTGTCGACACCCCGCGGCGGCCCTTCGACGATGCCGGCCTTGGTGGCGATGACGGGGCGGTGGCGGCGGGTGCCCAGCCACTTGCCCATCACGGTTTCGCACAGGCCCTTGCCGTAGATGTTGGCGACGTCAAGGAAGGTGATGCCCGCGTCCCAGGCGGCGTCGAGGGTACGAAAGGAATCGGCCTCGGTCGTGGGGCCGAAGATGCCGCCGAAGGACAGGCAGCCAAGGCCCAGGGCCGAAACCTCGGGGCCGTGGCGGCCCAGGCGGCGGGTTCTCATGGCGTGACGTAGTGCAGGCCCTGGAACCGGGCGCGCAGGGCGCGGGTGCGGGGGGCGACGGTTTCGGGCGCGTTCGAGCGCAGCCCCTCGGCAATCAGGGCGGCCAGGGCGGGGGCGACGGCAGGGGTGACGCCGCGGCGCACCAGTTCCGGCGTTCCGATCCGCAAACCGTTCAGATCGTTGGGAACATCGGAAATCGGCAGGCCGATGCCGCAGGCCAGGAAGCCGGCCTTGCGCAGGGCCTTCGAGGCCGCCTGCCCGCCGCCGAAGGCCGCCGCCTCGATCGCGAACTGGTGGCTTTGGGTGGCGCCCCTGTCCGCCGCAAAGACCGGCAGGCCAAGCGCCGCCAGCTCGCGCGCCAGCGCCTGCGCCAGGTCGACCATCGCGCGGGCGTAAGCCCCCCCGTGGTCGCGCCAGTCCAGCAGGGTCAGCGCAAGAGCCGCCGACTTGGCCGCGTCGAAATTCGCGGTCAGGCCCGGAAAGGCAATTGCGTCAAGGCGTTGGGCGATCTCGGCATCGTTCGTCACAATCAGCCCTCCGGCCGGGCCGCCCAGCGATTTGTAGGTGCTCATCGTCATCAGATGGGCGCCTTCGGTCAGCGGATTGGCCCAGACCTTGCCGGCGATGATGCCGCATTGGTGGGCGGCGTCGAACAGAACCTTGGCGCCGACCTGATCGGCGATCTTGCGCACCTCGGCGACCGGGTGGGCAAACAGGTTCAGGCTGCCGCCAACCGTGATCACCTTGGGCCGCACCGCGTGGGCCAGGTCGCGGAGTGCTGCAAGATCAAGGGTATAGCCGTCGGCGTCGATCGGGGCGGGATGGGTTGTCAGGCCATAGAGACCGGCGCAGCCGGCGGCGTGGTGGGTGACGTGGCCGCCGATCGTGCCGGGCGGCGCGATGATCTGGTCGCCCGGGCGTGCCAGCGCCATGAAGCCGTAGAGATTGGCCAGGGCCCCCGAACCGACACGGATTTCCGCGTATTTCGCGGCAAAGACCTCGGCCGCAAGTTCTGCGCAGATGACCTCGATCTCTTCGATCGCCTCCAGCCCCATCTCGTACTTGTCGCCGGGATAGCCGAGGCTTGGCCGCGAACCCAGACCACGGGCCAGGGCGGCCTCGGCGCGGGGGTTCATCACGTTGGTCGCGGGGTTCAGGTTGAAGCAATCGCGGTCGTGGATTTGCTGATTGAGTTCAATCAGTTGATCGACCCGGTCGGCGATGGCTTGCGAGGTGCCAGAGGTCTGTGCGGCAAGCGTCTGGACGTGGGTTTCGCAGGCGCCGGGAACCCAGGGGCGTGGGGCGAGGTGGGTCATGAGAAGGCGGCCTCCAGGGCGATTTCGACCATGGCGCCGAAGCTGCGTTCGCGGTCTTCGGCCGGAAGCGCCTCGTGCGTCAGGATGTGATCCGATATGGTGAGGACGGCCAGCGCGCGGGCGCCATGCCTTGCGGCCAGCGTGTAGAGCTCGGCCGCCTCCATCTCGACGCACAGGCAGCCGTGGCGCTGCAACTGCTCGTCCAGGTCGGGGCGTTCTGAATAGAAGGTGTTGGACGACTGGATCATGCCCACATGGGTTGTGGCCTTGCCCCGGGCGGCAGCGTAAGCTGCTGACAACAGGCCGAAATCCGCAGTCGGGGCAAAGTTCACCTCGCGGAAGATCTCGGACGAGGGCGTGTGGGTGGTGGCGGCCGACATGGCCAGCACCACGTCGCGGACCTTGACGTGGTGTTGCAGGGCGCCGGCACTGCCAATGCGGATCAGCGTTTTGGCGCCGAAGTCCTTGATCAGTTCGTTGACGTAGATCGACAGCGACGGCATCCCCATGCCGGTGCCGTGGATGGTGACGCGGTTGCCGTGCCATGTGCCTGTATAGCCCAGCATCCCCCGGACCTGGTTCACAAGCACCGGATTTTCAAGGAATTTCTCGGCCGCCCAGCGGGCGCGATAGGGGTCGCCGGGCAAAAGCACGGTTTCGGCGATGTCGCCGGGTCTGGCGCCGATGTGAAAGCTCATGTCACCCCTTTGCACGCTTCGGGGTCAACGGCTGCCGTCAGGCCGAAAAACCCGGTCTTCCCGGCTTTTCCGCGTCTTCGGACGTGGCAGCCGCGCGACGCATTAAGGCGGCGCGCGGCGGCGGACGCAAGAGGGCACCGGCCGGGGTGGTCAGGAGGCCGGGTTGGCCAGGGTCGAGAAGGTCTCGCGGTTCAGGCAGAAGCCGGCATCGGCAGGCCGCGCGATATCGCCCTTGGCCAGCACCAGCGCGCAGGCGCCGCGGTCGGCGCAATGGCCGCAGACCGAGAGCAATTCCACCCATTGGGCGTGGTCGCGCTCCAGCTCTTCGCGGGGGACGCCGAAGATGCGGCCCATGGCGGTCACGCGCTCGGTGATGTCGGCGGGCATGAGGGCGAAGTCGAGAACTTGCTGCCGGCTCATCCCGAGGTCGTCCAGATCGCGGTCGGTCAGGGACTCGATTTCCTTGATCTCGTGCCAGCGCTGGAGAAGGGTCTTGATGCGGTCGAACATGGGGGGCCTCGTCGGGGGGACATTGCCGCGCAAGATGCCCCACGGCGGCCGGCCGGGACTTGACGTGGGTCAAGTCCCGCGGCAGCGGTGACGAGAAATCGTCACTCGGCGGCGGCCTTGGTCGGGTCGGCCAGGGCCACGATGTCCAGCATGATGCGGTTCAGTTCAAAGTCCTTGGGGGTGTAGACGGCGGCGACGCCCAGGCTGCGCAGGCGGGCGGCGTCTTCGTCGGGGATGATGCCGCCGACGACGACCGGGATATGCGACAGCCCGGCCTGGCGCATCCGGTCCATCGTGTCAGCGATCAGCGGCAGGTGACTGCCGGACAGGATGGAAAGGCCGACCACATGCGCCTGTTGGTCCGCCGCGGCGCTGACGATCTCGGCGGGGGTCAGGCGGATGCCTTCGTAGTGGATGTCCATGCCGCAATCGCGGGCGCGGGCGGCGATCTGCTCGGCGCCGTTGGAATGGCCATCAAGGCCGGGCTTGCCCATCAGGAATTTCAGCCGGCGGCCTAGTCTGGTCGAGACGGCATCGACCGCCTCGCGGATCGGCTCCAGCCCTTCGGTGCGGTTCGAGGGGTTGCGGCTGACGCCGGTTGGGGCGCGGTATTCGCCAAAGGCGGCGCGGATCACGGCGGCCCATTCGCCCGTGGTGGCGCCCGCCTTCGCGGCGGCGATCGACGGCGGCATGATGTTCTGGCCGCTTTCGGCGGCCTGGCGCAGGGCTGCCAGGGCCGCCTTGACGGCGGCGTCGTCGCGGCCGGCGCGCCAGGCGCGCAGGCGGGCGATCTGGTCGGCCTCGGCCGCCGGGTCGGCCTGCATGATGCTGCCTTCGCCGGTGGTCAGCGGCGAGGGCTCGGAGGTGGTAAAGCGGTTCACGCCGACGACGGTGGTTTCGCCGGCCTCGATGCGGACGATGCGGTCGGCGTTGGCCTCGACCAGACGGGATTTCATGTAGTCGATGGCCGCAACGGCCCCGCCCATGGCGTCGATCTGCGCCAGTTCGGCGCGGGCGCCGTCCTTCAGGGCCTGGACCTTGGCGTCGATGGCGGGGTTGCCGTCGAAGAGGTCGTCATATTCCAGCAGGTCGGTTTCATAGGCCAGGATCTGCTGCATGCGCAGCGACCATTGCTGATCCCAGGGGCGCGGCAGGCCAAGCGCCTCGTTCCAGGCGGGCAGCTGCACGGCGCGGGCGCGGGCTTTCTTGGACAGGGTGACGGCCAGCATTTCCAGAAGGATCCGGTAGACGTTGTTTTCCGGCTGCTGTTCGGTCAGGCCCAGCGAGTTCACCTGCACGCCATAGCGGAAGCGGCGGTGCTTCTCCTCGGTCACGCCGTAGCGGTTCAGCAGGATCTCGTCCCAGAGATCGGTGAAGGCGCGCATCTTGCACATCTCGGTGACAAAGCGGATGCCCGCGTTGACGAAGAACGAGATGCGGGCGGCCATGGCGGGGAAGTCGGCGGCGGGAACCTTTCCGCGCAGGTCGTCCAGCACGGCCACGGCGGTGGCGAGCGCAAAGGCCAGTTCCTGTTCCGGCGTCGCCCCGGCCTCTTGCAGGTGGTAGGAACAGACGTTCATCGGGTTCCATTTCGGCAGGTGCTGGCCGGTCCAGGCGGCCACATCGGTGATGAGGCGGAGGCTGGGCTTTGGCGGGCAGATGTAGGTGCCGCGCGACAGGTATTCCTTGATGATGTCGTTCTGGACGGTGCCTTGCAGGGCGCGGGTGTCGGCGCCCTGTTCCTCGGCCACCGCGACGTAAAGCGCCAACAGCCAGGGCGCGGTGGCGTTGATCGTCATCGAGGTGTTCATCTGCTCCAGCGGGATGTCCTTGAACAGCATCCGCATGTCGCCCAGGTGGCTGACCGGGACGCCGACCTTGCCGACCTCGCCCACCGCGCGGGGATCGTCTGAATCGTAGCCGGTCTGGGTGGGCAGGTCGAAGGCGACCGAAAGGCCGGTCTGCCCCTTGGCCAGGTTGGTGCGGTAGAGCGCGTTCGAGGCGGCGGCGGTGGAGTGGCCCGCGTAGGTGCGGAAGAGCCAGGGTTTTTCGGTCGGCATGGCGGGTCTCCGAGTCGCGTTTGCGCGCAAGAATATTTCGCTGCGATGCAGATAGGGGAAATTTTCGGAGGTTGTCAATCGCTGCGCTGCGGCATCGCTCCTCGTTCGACTTCGTCTCCTCGTCGCAGGCGCGCGACGAGTGACGAAGTCATCGAGGAGCGGTTTTGACATTGCCGGGTTTTCGGGCAGGGTGGGCGCCATGTTCCGGCCGGTCGAGGTTCCGCTTTGGCTTCTGGTGCTGATCGTCGGCTTTGCCGCGATCAGCTTTGCCACGCATTTCCTGTTCCCCTCGGTGCGCTGGTTCTTTCGCCGGCGGGCGGAGAAGGCGCTGGCGCGGCTGAACGCGCGGCTGGACCGCAAGATCGACCTGTTCAAGCTGGCGCGGCGGGCCGACATGGTGGCGCGGCTGGCCTATGACGACCGCGTCGTCGCGGCGGCGATGGAGCATGCGGCGGAAACCGGGGTGCCCGGCGCCGTCGCCTTCGAAGAGGCCAAGGCCTATGCGCGCGAGATCGTTCCCGGCTTCTCGGCGACGGTCTATTTCGGCTTTGGCACCAGGGCGGCAAAGGGGCTCAGCCGGCTCCTGTTCCGGGTGCGGGTGGGCAAGGTGGATGCGGCGCTGGCCTCGATCGACCCGAAGGCGACGGTGGTCTTCGTGATGAACCATCGCAGCAACATGGATTATGTGCTGGTGACCTGGCTGGTGTCCGACCGCAGTGCGATTTCCTATGCGGTGGGCGAGTGGGCGCATGTCTGGCCTCTGTCGGCGCTGATCCGCTCGATGGGGGCCTATTTCATCCGCCGCGGCAGCCGCAACGCTTTGTATCGCAAGGTTCTGGCGCGCTATGTGCAGATGGCGACCGAGGAGGGCACGACGCAGGCGATGTTCCCCGAAGGCGGGCTTTCGCTGGACGGAAGGGTAGGGCCGGCCAAGCTGGGCCTGCTCAGCTACATCGTCGAAGGCTGGCGCGAGGGCGAGCGCGACGTGGTCTTCGTGCCGGTCGGTCTGGCCTATGACCGTGTGCTTGAGGACCGGGTGCTGGTGGAGGCGGCGGCCAGCGGCACGCGCCGGTTCCGCAACCGGCCGGTCCGGGTGGCCTGGTGGTCGCTGCGCTGGCTGGTGGGGCGCTGGTTCGGCGGGCCACGGCATTTCGGCACCGCCGCGGCGGGCTTTGGCGCCCCCGTGTCGCTGCGCGACTTTCTGGCCGCGGGCGGCTCGGTCGAGGGGCTGGGGGCGGTGCTGATGGCGCGGATCGCCGCGGTCGTGCCGGTGTTGCCGGTTCCGCTGGTGGCGGCGGCCCTGGGTTCCGGCGCGACGGACCGGGCCGAACTGCTGGAGCGGGTGCGGTCGCTGGCGGTGCGGCTGCAGGCGGCCGGCGCGGTGCTGAAGCTGCCGCCACAGGGGGTGGAGCAGGCGCTGGATGAAGGCCTGGCGCCGCTCATGGCGCGCGGGCTGGTGACGGCAGAGCTGCAGCCGGTTCCAGAGCAGGCGGCGCTGCTGGCCTTTTACGCGGCCGCGGTTCCGGCGGTGTGAGCGCCGATTTCCGCTTGGAAACCGGACCGGAAATCGCACGATTTCCGGCTCCCTGTGCCGAGCGGGATTTCTGCAATGCGGCGGACATAAAATTACAAAATGTGACGCCCAGGTATTGCAATATTGCGCGCTGCTCGTCATCTTTCGCAGTGACAGCGCCGATTCTGCGGCGCGGCAAGACTAAGGAAGACCCCATGGCCCTGGACACGCAGCCGCAGATCATGACCTACGACGCCCCCAAGAAAGACCTCTACGAGATCGGCGAGATGCCGCCCCTGGGTCATGTGCCCGCCCGGATGTACGCCTGGGCGATCCGCCGCGAACGCCATGGCGCGCCGGAAGAGGCGATGCAGCTGGAGGTGGTCGACACCTGGAAGCTGGACAGTCACGAGGTGCTGGTGCTGGTGATGGCGGCCGGCGTCAACTACAACGGCATCTGGGCGGGCCTGGGCCAGCCGATCAGCCCGTTCGACGGCCACAAGCAGCCCTATCACATCGCCGGCAGCGATGCCTCGGGCATCGTCTGGGCGGTGGGCGAGAAGGTCAAGCGCTGGAAGGTGGGCGACGAGGTCGTGATCCACTGCAACCAGGACGACGGCGACGACGAGGAATGCAACGGCGGCGACCCGATGTTCAGCCCCACCCAGCGGATCTGGGGCTATGAAACCCATGACGGCAGCTTCAGCCAGTTCACCCGCGTGCAGGCGCAGCAGCTGATGCCGCGCCCACGCCACCTGACCTGGGAGGAAAGCGCCTGCTACACCCTTACGCTGGCCACCGCCTACCGCATGCTTTTCGGCCATGCGCCGCATGACCTGAAACCCGGGCAGAACGTGCTGGTCTGGGGCGCCTCGGGCGGCCTGGGGTCCTATGCGATCCAGCTGGCGAACACCGCGGGGGCCAATGCGATCGGCGTGATCAGTGACGAATCGAAGCGCGACTTCGTGATGAGCCTGGGCGCCAAGGGCGTGATCAACCGCAACGACTTCAAGTGCTGGGGCCAGCTGCCCCGCGTCAACAGCGAGGAATACAACACCTGGCTGAAAGAGGCCCGCAAGTTCGGCAAGGCGATCTGGGACATCCTGGGCAAGGGCGTCAACGTCGACATGGTGTTCGAGCATCCGGGCGAGGCGACCTTTCCTGTCAGCAGCCTGATCTGCAAGAAGGGCGGCATGGTCGTCATTTGCGCCGGCACCAGCGGCTTCAACTGCACCTTCGACGTGCGCTACATGTGGATGCACCAGAAGCGCCTGCAAGGGTCGCATTTCGCACATCTGAAGCAGGCCGCCGCCGCCAACAAGCTGATGTGCGAGCGCCGGCTTGACCCCTGCATGTCCGAGGTCTTCCCCTGGGCCGAAATCCCGCGCGCCCACACGCTGATGTGGAAGAACCAGCACAAGCCCGGCAACATGGCCGTGCTGGTGCAGGCCCCGCGCACCGGCCTGCGCACATTTGAAGACACGCTTGAGGCCAGCTTCGGCCGCTGACGCCGCCGAACGGCCCAGCCGGGGCCGATCGGCCCCGGCGGTCAGACAACCCGACCTGCCGGCCGGCGGCTTCGGTTTTCGCTTGAAGAATCCCCGCCAAGCATCGCTCAGTTGTGTTGTCGATGGTCCTTGCGCCTTTCGGTTGTATCGCGCCCACGGATCGGCGACAGTCGGCAGGTTCTGGGGGCCAAATGCGGCACGACTGGGTTTTCGATGTTCTGAACGATCTGATGGCCTATGCGCGCCGGAACGACCTTCCGGCGCTGGCGGCACGGGTAGAGGAAACCCTGGCCGTCGCCGCGGTCGAAATCGCCGCCGCACGCGATGCGCCGGTCGAGGGCGGCCACGTACGCGGGCTTCCGCGGCCACATTGACACGGCCAGCCGGCCCCGTTGGGGTGGAGCTTTGCGCCCCCCCCCGCTAAGGTCCGCGCCATGACCGTGCCCGCACTGACCCTTTCCGACGATCAGGCCGAGGCCTGGGACCGTCTGGCCGCCGAATTCGCGGGCCAGGGGGTGGACCTGGGCGAAGGCGTTCTGACGC
>JAGPCN010000320.1 GCA_018058035.1 Fuscovulum sp. | reverse complement strand
CCTCGCCGCCCTCGTCCTGGCCGCCGTCGCCCCACTGGCAAACGCCTGGACCAACAAGCCGGTGAAAATGATCGTCCCGGCGCCAGCCGGTGGCACGATGGACATCGTCGCCCGGATCCTGGCTGACTCGATTTCGTCGGAGATCGGCCAACCGGTCGTCGTCGACAACAAGCCGGGCGCCGGCGGCGCGATCGCCGTGCAGGCCTTGAAAGCGGCGACGCCCGACGGGCAGACCATCATGGTCACCGCGAGCAACATCCTGACCGAAATCCCGCTGGTGATGAAAACCAACTTCGACCCGGTCGCGGACGTCAAGCCGGTGACGATGGTGGCCCGAGCCAGCATGGTACTGGTCGCCCCGGCGAGCGTGCCGGCCAACGACGTCAAAGGCCTGATCGGCCATTTGAAAACCGTCAAGGGCGGCAAGGGCAACTTTGCCTCGTACTCCACCGGCACCAGTTCACACTACGCCGGCATGATATTCGCCAGCAAGAACGGTCTGGACCTCACGCACGTGCCGTTCCCTGGCTCGCCGCCCGCTCTGCAACAGCTGATGAGCGGCCAGGTGGACCTGATGTTCGACGGCATGGCGACCTCTCTGCCACAGATCAAGGGCGGCAAGCTCAAGGCCTTCGCGGTGGCGTCAAAAACCCGTTCGGTGCATCAGCCCGAGGTGCCGACGACGGCGGAAGTCGGCCTGGCCGAGATCGAGTTCACGAACTGGGTCGGCACGGTGGTCAGCGCTACGGTGCCCGCCGATATCGTCAGCGAGATGAACATCGCCACTGTCAAGGCAGCCATGTCGCCCAAGGTGCGGGATCGTCTGATTGCGGCCGGTTTCGAGCCGACCGTCAGCGAAAGCCCGGACAAACTGGCGCAGATGGTGAAGACCGACATCGAGCGCAACGCCAAGATCGTCAAGGCCTTCAACATCCACATCAACCAGTGATCCCAGACCCGGCGCGCTCTGCCATGACCCTCCCGACCGTCCTGCTCGTGCCTGGCCTGCGCGACCCCGTCGCGCAGCACTGGCAGACGCTGCTGGAACCCAAACTCGCCCGGGTTCGCAGCGTCCCGCCCATGGGTCGCACGGATCTCGATTGCGCCGCCCGCGTGGCCGCCATCGAACAAGCTGCGCAGGCCATCGACGGACCGATCGTGATCGTCGCCCACAGTGGCGGCTGCATCATGGTCGCGCACTGGGCGCGACAGACCCGCCGGGCCATCCACGGCGCGCTGCTGGCCACGCCGCCGGACTTCGAGACGCCGATGCCCGATGGCTATCCGACTCTTGAAGCGCTGGACGCCGCCGGATGGCTGCCGGTGCCGCGCGCGCCGCTGCCGTTTCCCAGCCTGGTGGCGGCCAGCCGCAACGATCCGCTGGGCACTTTCGAGCGGGTCAGCGGGCTGGCGCGCGACTGGGGCAGCGAACGGGTGGACCTCGGCGCCGTCGGGCACCTGAACCCCGCCTCGGGCTTTGGCGACTGGCCACAGGCCCTGGATTTCATCGCCCGCCTGAGCGCGGCACACTGACCACACACCTGGGCCCATCGGGCCCGCAAGGAGATCAACATGGCCCATGCCATCCGCTTTCACGAAACCGGCGGCCCCGACGTCCTCAAGCTTGAAACCGTCGAGGTCGGCGAGCCCGGCCCCGGACAGGCCCGCGTGCGACACACCTACGTCGCGGTCAATTTCATCGACATCTATTTCCGCACCGGCCGTTACCCGTCCCCGCTGCCCAACGGGCTGGGCTCAGACGCCATCGGCGTGGTCGAGGCGGTCGGCGAAGGCGTCGACGATCTGAAGCCGGGCGACCGTGTCGGCTACCTGCTGGGTCCGCAGGGCGCCTATTCGGACGTGCGCGTGATGCCGGCCGAGGTGCTGATCCCCCTGCCCGATGGGGTCAGCGACCGCACCGCCTCGACCCTGATGATGAAGGGCCTGACGGCCCAGTACCTGTTCCGCCAGGTCTATCCCCTCAAGGGCGGCGAGACCATCCTCTACCACGCGGCCGCCGGTGGCGTGGGCCTTGTGGCCTGCCAGTTGGCGCGCGCCCTCGGCGTGACGATGATCGGAACGGTCAGCACCGACGAGAAAGCGGAAATCGCCCGGGCGAATGGCTGCACCCACACCATCGTGACCTCCCGCGAAGACATCGCCAAGCGCGTGCGTGAACTCACCGACGGAAAAGGTGTCCCGGTGGTGTACGACTCGGTGGGCAAGGACACGCTGATGGCCTCGCTGGACAGCCTGCAGGTGCGGGGCACCCTGGTCAGCAACGGCACCGCGTCCGGCCCGGTCGTGATCGACACCACGCTGCTCGCGGTGAAGGGCTCGATCTGGGTGACACGGCCCGCGATGATCCACTACGCCACGCCGCGCTCGCACATGCTGGCCATGGCCGACGAGCTGTTCGGCCATGTGCTGGCCGGCCGCATCTCCGGCGAACCCAAGCAGCAGTTCGCGCTGGCGGACGCCGCACAGGCGCACGTCGCGCTCGAATCCCGCCAGACCACTGGCGCGACCGTTCTCATCCCCTGATCCCCGGAGGCCCCCATGGACCTGCAAGCCATTGAAAAAGCCCCCGCCCAGGACGGCTACCTGTTCAGCCGCGGCCAAGCCTGGTTCGCATTCGCGATGACGCTGGCGCTGATGATCTTCGACTATGTCGACCGCCAGGTCATCGTGTCGCTGTTTCCGCACCTCAAGGCCGAGTGGGGCCTTTCGGACAAGCAACTCGGTGCGCTGGTGTCGGTGGTGTCCATCACCGTGGCCGCAGGCGCCCTGCCCGTGGCCCTGTTTGCCGACCGGGTGAGCCGCGTCAAGAGCATCGTGGCCATGGCCACCATCTGGAGCCTGGCGACGATTTCGTGCATGTGGGCGCGCAACTATGGCGCGCTGATGGCGGCCCGCGCCACGGTGGGCCTGGGCGAGGCCGGCTACGGCTCGGTGGGCGCAGCGCTGATCGCCAGCCATTTCCCCAGTCGCATGCGCGGCGCACTGCTGGCGGCCTTCTTTGCCTGTGCCTCGGTCGGCTCCGTGCTGGGCGTCATGCTCGGCGGCGTGATCGCCAGCAAGTGGGGGTGGCAGGCCGCCTTCGGGGTCGTCGGCTTTCCGGGCCTGCTGCTGGCCCTGCTGTACCTGAAGGTGCGCGACTACGACACGGTGAAGCTCGCGCCCGGCCTGGACGCCAAGCGAAAGTCGCTCGGTGAAACGGTCAAACACATCGCCGGGATCCTGGCGCGCTCGCGCACCATGCTGTGGGTGTGCATCGGCGGCGCGGCGCAGCTGATCGTGGTGTCGGCGCTTTGGTCGTGGCTGCCCAGCTTCCTGAACCGGGTGCATGGCATCGCGCCGGCCCAGGCCGGCGTCAAGGCGGCGATGGTCGTGCTGGCCGGCGCCGCCGGCGCGGTGGTTCTGGGTGGCGTGGTGGACCGCGCGGGCGGACTCCAGCCCCGGCGCAAGCTGGCGACGATGGCGTTGTTGTGCGTGGCTGCGATGGCGGTGCTGGTGGCGGCCTTCGGACTGCGCCTGGAGCCGCCGGTGCAGTTCGCGCTGATCGTTCTCGGGGGCTTTCTGGCGACCTGCACGGTGGGTCCGGTCTCGGCCATCGTGATCGACGTCATTCACCCCGGTGTTCGTGCGACCGGTTCTTCGGTGCTTGCACTGTTCCAGAACCTGTTCGGCCTGGCCGTCGGCCCCTTCCTGGCCGGCATCCTGTCCGACGCCTGGGGCCTGGTGCCGGCGCTCACGGCCATGCCGCTGTTTGCATTGGTCGCCGCGGGCGCCTTCCTGCTGGCCGCCAACAGCTATGAGGGCGACAAGGCGCGAGCCGACCAGCCCCTCGATCCCG
>JAGPCN010000099.1 GCA_018058035.1 Fuscovulum sp. | reverse complement strand
GGCCTACGGCATCAGCGAACTGGCCGATGCCTCGGGCGGCCTCGACAGCGTGCGCAGCCAGTCCGACTATGTCCTGTCAAACGGCATCGAACGGCTGTTCCTGATCGGCCAGGCCATCGCCGGCACCGGATCGAGCGATGCGAACACCCTCACCGGCAATGCCCGCGACAACCTGCTGGACGGCGCATCTGGCAACGACACCCTGTTCGGCCTTGCCGGAAATGACGTGCTGCTGGGCGGCTTCGGCAACGACAGCCTGGAGGGCGGCTCGCTCAACGACATCCTGGACGGGCGCGAGGACGACGATACCCTCGACGGGCAGCCGACAGCGACCTCCTGCAGGGAAACCAGGGCGACGATGTCCTGATCGGCGGCAGCGGCTTCGATACCCTGACCGGCGGCTTCGGCTCCGACACCTTCCGCTTCAGCTCTACCGTCCAGGCCGGGATCGGAGTGTTGGAAGAGGTCGAACGGATCACCGATTTCGACCTGGGCGACGACATCATCGACCTGTCGCTGATCGACGCCAACGCCACCCTGTCCGGATCGCAGGATTTCACCTTCAGGGGCAACACCGGGATCGACGGGCTGGGCCAGGTGGCGACCACCATCCTGTCGAACGGCGACGTGCTGATCACCGTCAACACCAGCGGCGACACCACGGCCGAGATGATGATCCTGCTGACGAACCCGATCGGCACCGTCACCGCCAGCGATTTCATCCTGTAGCGGCCCGCGCGGCCTCAGGGCATCAGCACGGCCTTGCGCTCATACTCGGCGGTCTCGACCGAGCCGTCGTCGAAGGTCACCGCCAGGCTGACCGAGGTGATCGCCCCCAGGGGCGCCTCGGCATAGGGCAGGATGGTTTCCATCAGAAGTGCGTTGGGTTGGGCGGTGTCTTCGTGACAGGGTTCCATCGGCATCACCGTGGTCGCCGGACCGCCGTTGATGCCCCAGGCGATCTGCTCGACCCCGCAGCGCCAGGCCAGAAGATTGGTGAAATAGATCAGGTCCTTGCCGTCATATTCGCGGATCGCGATCCACTGCGCCTTGGTCATCAGCAGGATCGGCTTGACCTCGGCCGCGGTGGTATAGTCCTGCGCGGCGACGGGAACGGCGGCGATTGCGGCCATCAGGGCGGCAAGGGGCAGGCGCGTCATGGACATCCTCCGTGGTTCAACCTTCCGCAGCGAGCCCGGCCCCCCTATACTGCGGCAAAAATCAGGGGCACGGGCAGGGTGGCACCGAAGGAACCGGACAGGCAAGCATTCAATCTGGCGGCCGTCGTGCAGGGCGGGCGGCTGGGCTATGAGGCGCTGTTGCTGGCGGCCTCGCTGCGCGCCACCAACCCCGGCTTTGCCGGCACGCTTTACCTGCTGGAGCCGCAGCCCGGGCCGCTGTGGCCGGGCGACCCGGGGCTGGCCAACCCCGCGCTGCGCGAGCGGCTGGAGGAGCTGGGCGCGGTAGTCCTGCCGTTCGAGAACCGCGTCTTCGGCGCCTCTTACCCGCATGGCAACAAGATCGAGGGCCTGGCCGCCCTGCCAGACGCGCCCTTCCTGTTCCTCGATACCGATACCCTGATCACCGGCGATCTGGGCAGCCTTCAGATCGACTTCGCCCGCCCCTCGGCCAGCCTGCGCCGCGAAGGAACCTGGCCGGTGATCGAGCTGTACGGGCCGGGCTACGCCGCCACCTGGAAGGCGCTTTACGACCGCTTCGGGCTGGAGTTCGAGACCTCTCTCGACCTGTCGCAGCCCGACGAATACTGGCAGCGCTACCTGTACTTCAACGCCGGCTGGTTCCTGCACGACAGCCCTCAGCGGTTCGGCGCGCGCTTCCTGTCCTATGCGCGCGAGATCCGCGACAACCGCCCGCCCGCGCTGGTCTGCCAGGAGATCTATCCCTGGCTGGACCAGATCGCGCTGCCGCTGGTGATCCACTCCTTTGGCGGCGGGCGGCCCGGTCCGGGGCTGGCGGGCCTTGATGGCGCGGTGACCTGCCATTACCGGATGCTGCCCCTGCTTTACGCGCGCGAAGGCGACCGCGCGGTCGAGGTGCTGGACCAGGTGGCGGCCGACAAGGACAACCGCCGCATCCTGCGCGACTGGGGGCCGGCCAAGCAGATGGTCTACCAGAACCAGGGCCGCAAGGCGCGCGCGTTGTTCGATCGCGCCGACCTGCCGCACCGCGAACAGGTGATCCGCAACACGCTGAAGCGCGAAGGGCTGTGGGTGCGCTAGCGCGGGCCAGCCGAAAGGGCGCCCTTGCGGGCATTGCCCGGCCCGCCTAACCTGCGCCAGGGCAGCATTGTCGCCCGGCAGGGAACGGCGTCCCCGCCGCAGCCCCACAGCATTTTCCGGGGTCGGCCCGACCCTTTCAACAGATAGGAGACTGTCTCCATGGCCCTTCAGATCGGCACCACACTTAGCGCGGCCAGCTCCACCTACAACCTGTCCACAACCGACGATATCCTGGTCGTTGCCGGCGCCACCATCACCGCGACCGGCGGCACTGCCATCATCGGCACCGGGGCCGAGCATTCCGCGACCGTGCTGGGCACCGTGTTCGGCACCTTCGCCGGGATCGACCTTGGCGACGATTTCTCGAGCGACTTCAACAACCGGGTCACCGTCGGGGCGACCGGCAGCGTGCTGGGCGACCCCTCGATCAACAGCGTCGGCGTGCGCCTTTACGGGGCCGGGGCCCTGGTGATGAACGAGGGCCTGATCAGCGGCGGCAACGGCATCGTGTTCTCGGTCAGCACCGGCACGGCCACGGTTCTGAACAGCGGGTCCATCCTGGGGTCGCTGCACGGCGTGCGCCGGTTCGGCGGCACGACAGGCGACTGGCTGATCGAGAACTCGGGCCTGATCCAGGGGGTCCAGGCCTCGATCTCGGCCAACTTCACCGCCGCGATCGAAGAGGTCCACAACCGCGGCCGCATCGTCGGGCTGATCGACCTGCAGGGTGGCGACGACATCGTCGACAACCGCCGTGGCACCATCGAAGGCGACGTCGACCTGGGCGCCGACAATGACAGCTTCGACAACCGCGACGGCCACCTGTTCGGCAGCGTCCTGGGCGGGACCGGCAACGACTCGATGATCGGCAACGCCGCCGAGGCCGAGGTGTTCGACGGCGGCGACGGGCTTGATTCGCTGGACTTCCGCTTTGGCCCGGCGGTGACGGTGGCGCTGGACGCCAGCTTCGACAACGCGGGCGCGGCCCTTGGCGACACCTACACCGCGTTCGAGCGGATCACCGGCTCGGTCCAGGGCGACGTCATCCGCGGCAATGCCCAGGCCAACCAGCTTCTGGGCCAGGGCGGGGCCGATGTCCTTGACGGCGCGGCGGGCGCCGACCTGATCCGCGGCGGCCTTGGCCTGGACACGCTGACCGGGGGCCTTGGCAACGACATCTTCCGCTTCCAGACGTTGGCCGAATGCGGCGATGTCATCACCGATTTCCTGAACGTGGCCGGCGACAACGACAAGTTCCAGATCGTTGCCAGCGCCTTCGGCGGCGGCCTTGTCGCCGGCGCGCTGGCCGCGACCCAGTTCCAGAGCCGCGCCGACAACGTGGCGCAGGACGCCGACGACCGCTTCATCTTCCGCACCTCCGACCGGACGCTGTGGTTCGATGCCGATGGCAATGGTGCGGGCGCGGCGGCGCTGGTGGCCGATCTTCAGGCCGGCGCCACCCTGACGGCCGCCGACATCCAGCTGATCTGATCACATCTTCAGCCGCAGCACCGGATAAAGCGAGACGACCAGCAGCGCCGCCATCGTCCAGTTGAACGCCCGCAGCCGTGCCGGAGCATCCAGCCAGCGGCGCAGGCCCTGCCCTGCCGCCGCCCACAGCGACACCGACGGCAGGTTGACCGCCGCAAAGGTCGCCGCCACCGCCAGATAGGCGGTGGCCGAGGGCGTGGCGACATAGGCCGTCACCGCGCCAAGGGCCATCGCCCAGGCCTTGGGGTTCACCCACTGGAAGGCCGCCGCCTGCAGGAACGTCATCGGCCGGGCGCGCGCCGCCCCCTCTCCGGGCGCACCGGCACGGGCGATCTTCCAGGCCAGCCACAGCATGTAGCCGACCGAGGCCACCTTCAGCATCGTCACCGACAGCGGAAAGGCCCGGAACAGCCCGGCGATGCCCAGGCCGACCAGAAAGACCATCAGCGAATGCCCGGCCGAAATACCCAGCATGTGCGGCACCGTCCGCCGAAAGCCGAAGTTCACCCCGCTGGCCAGCAGCATCATGTTGTTCGGCCCCGGCGTGACCGAGGTGACCAAGGCAAAGCCCAGCAGGGCAATCACCAGATCGAATGTCATCCTGCACCTGCCGCCCAACCTGCGAAGGCGGAAAATGCAGCGCTGCGCCCACCGGCGCAACACCCAACTTGTCCCTCCGCTGCAATGCCGGGGCTGCGAATCGGCACCGTTGCCGGGCCGTCACCGATTCCCGTGCCGCCCGGCGGATTGGCGCGGTGCCCCGGCCGGCTTTACCCGGAATGCGTCGAATTCTTGGCGTCGCCCCCGGAAAGGCAGTAAGCTCTGGCATCTTTCCCTTTGGTCTCTGGCCCTTCCCGAATGCTGATCGAAGCCACCACCCAGACTGCCGAAGGCAATGTCTATATCCTGCAGGGCGACGACGACCTGCATGTCGGCCTGGGCGTGACCCTGACCACAACCTGGAGCGACCCGGTCTCGCACACTGGTGCCGATACCGTCATTTCCTGGGTCGGCAGCCATGTCATAACCGTGGAAGGCACGCTGATCGGTGCCGACGATGCGATCAACCTGGTCGGCTGCGTCACCGCGCAGACCGTCACGATCAACGCCACGGGGGTGCTGATCTCGGGCGGCGATGGCGTGGTGGCCGATGCCGATGGCGTCATCCTCGACGGCCTCGGATCGGTTCTGCACAATGCGGGCACCATCACCTCTTACGGCTCGGCCGCCAGCCTGGTGGTTCCCGATGGCGGCACCACCACGGTCACCAATTCCGGCACCATGACGGGGCGGGTTGCCGGGGTCTGGCACAAATGGGGCACCGGCACGCTTGTCCTGACCAACACCGGCGTGATCGAATCGCCGGGCCATGCCGTGCTGGGCGGCACCAGCGCCGATCTGGTCACCAATCGCGGCAAGCTGCGCGGACTGGTCGACCTTGGCGGCGGCGATGACCTGCTGGACACCCGGGGCGGCACCGTGACCGGTGCCATCCTTGGCGGCGACGGCGACGACCGCTTTGTCACCGGCACCGGGCATGAAACCATCGACGGCGGCCAGGGCATTGATACGCTTGATTTTTCCATGGCCAATTCGGGCGTCACGGTGAACCTGTCCGACTCTGCCCTGAACGCCGGCAGCCTGGCCCTGGGTGATGTCTACAGCGGAATCGAGACGGTGCTGGGCACCAGCAAGGTTGACCGGCTGACCGGCGACACCCTGGACAACACGCTCTGCGGCAACGGCAGCGCCGATGTGCTGTTGGGCAAGGCGGGCAACGATACGCTGACCGGCGGCATGGGCAAGGACACGCTGACCGGGGGCACCGGGGCCGACGACTTCGTCTTCACGCAGACCACCGGCAATGCCGACAGGATCATCGACTTCGCACACGCCGAGGACCGGATCCTGATCTCTGCCGCGGCCTTCGGCTATGGCGCGACGCTGGGCCCGCTGCCGGCTGCGGACTTCGTCACCGCCACCAACACCCGCGCGCTGGACGCAACCGACCGGTTCATCTTCCGCACCACCGACCAGACCCTGTGGTACGACCGCGACGGCACCGGAACGGCGGTCGCCGTCCTGGTGGCCGACCTGCAGGCCGGGGCCGTGCTGACCGCCTCCGACATCCTTCTGGTCTGAGGCCGCGGCCTCAGGCGCGGAACACCGCCTCCATGTCGGCGAACCCCTTCACCTCGATGGGGTTGCCACTGGGGTCGCGGAAGAACATCGTCCATTGCTCGCCCGGCTGGCCCTGGAACCGCACCTGCGGCGGCAGCACGAAGTCGACCCCGGCCGCCACCAGCCGGTCGGCCAGCGCTTGCCAGTCGGGCAGGTGCAGCACCAGTCCCAGATGCGGCATCGGCACCAGATGATCGTCCACCTTCCCCGTGTTCGTGGTGGCGAAGGGCTGGCCCAGGTGCAGGCTGATCTGGTGGCCGAAGAAGTCGAAGTCCACCCAGGTTCCGGTGCTGCGCCCCTCGCGGCAGCCCAGGACCCCGCCATAAAAGGCGCGGGCCTGATCCAGGTCGGTGACGTGATAGGCCAGGTGAAACGGTGTCGGCATGCGGCGCGGGCTCCGGCAAGGGGACGGTCTTTGGCCATCCAACACCGGAAGGTGCCCCGCGCGCAACAGGCGCCGCGCCCGCCGACGAACAGGCAAAGGGCAATCCGCGCCAGCGCAGAAACGGAATTCCCTTTTGAATTCAAGGAACAGAATTCCTGCCCTTCGCGCCGGCGCTTGCTTGCCCGCGGCCGCGCCCTCCCCTACTCTGGGGCCAAGCTGACACAGCGGGAGGAAGAGATGACCGACAGACCCATGGGCTTTGACACGCTGGCCATTCACGCCGGCGCCACGCCGGACCCGGCCACCGGCGCCCGGCAGGTTCCGATCTACCAGACCACGGCCTATGTCTTCAAGGATGCCGACCACGCGGCGCGGCTGTTCAACCTGCAAGAGGTCGGCTGGATCTATTCGCGCCTGACCAACCCCACCGTGGCCGCTCTGGCCAACCGGGTGGTCGCGCTGGAGGGCGGCGCCGGCGGCATCGCCTGTTCCTCGGGCCACGCGGCGCAGATCATGGCGCTGTTCCCGCTGATGGGGCCGGGCAGGAACATCGTCGCCTCGACCCGGCTTTACGGCGGCACGATGACCCAGTTCAGCCAGACCATCAAACGCTTTGGCTGGTCGGCCAAGTTCGTCGATACCGACGATCTGGGCGCCGTCGCCCGGGCCTGCGACAAGAACACCCGCGCGATCTTTTGCGAAACCATCGCCAACCCCGGCGGCTACATCACCGACATCCCTGCCCTGGCCAAGATCGCCGACCGCAAGGGGATTCCGCTGATCGTCGACAACACCACCGCCACCCCCTGGCTGTGCAAGCCGATCGAGATGGGGGCGACGCTGGTCGTCCATTCCGCCACGAAATACCTCACCGGCAACGGCACCGTCACCGGCGGCATCGTGGTCGATTCGGGCAAGTTCAACTGGTCGGCCAGCGACAAGTTCCCCTCGCTCAGCCAGCCCGAGCCCGCCTACCACGGCCTGGTCTTCCACCCCACGCTGGGCAGCATGGCCTTCACCTTCCACTCCATCGCCATCGGCCTGCGCGACCTGGGCATGACGATGAACCCGCAAGGCGCGCATTACACGCTGATGGGGATCGAGACCCTGGGCCTGCGGATGGAGCGCCATATCAAGAACGCGCAAAAGGTGGCGGAGTGGCTGGAAAAGGACCCGCGGGTGGAATACGTCACCTATGCCGGCCTGAAATCCAGCCCCTACAACAAGCGGGCGAAGAAGATCGTGCCGAAGGGCGCCGGCGCACTGTTCACCTTTGCGTTGAAGTCGGGCTATGACGGCTGCGTCAGCCTGATCAACAAGGTCAAGCTGTTCAGCCATGTCGCGAACCTGGGCGATACCCGCAGCCTGATCATCCACTCGGCCTCGACCACGCACCGGCAGTTGACCGAAGAGCAGCAGATCAAGGCCGGCGCCGGGCCGAACGTGGTGCGCCTGTCGATCGGCTGCGAGGATGTCGAGGATATCATCGCCGACCTCGATCAGGCGATGGGCTGACGCCCCCCTTCGCGCCGTCAGAACAGCGGCGGCGCGGGATACATCCCCTTGGGCAGCGGGCCCAGCCAGTCCTGGCCGACACGCGCGGTGGCCTGGCCCGGCCCCTCCCAGTCCAGCATGATGGCCGAGGTGCGGCAGGTCGGCCCCCGTGCGGCGCAGTCCGCGTGGGCTGCGGCCAGCACTTCGGCCAGCGCGGCCTCGGCGGTCTGGGCGGTAAGGTCGCCCTTGCCGCTGTCCAGCCCGATGGCATCGGAATGCAGGACGCTTTGGCCCAGGTCGGGCAAGGGCGCGGGATCGGGCTTAAGCGTGAAGGCCAGCGCCAGCCGGAAGGTGGCGGTGCCGGAGGCCGGGTCCAGGCTGTCGGGCACCAGGTCGGCCCGGATCAGCGCGCAGCGCGCGGCCAGGCTGTCGGTCAGCGGGGCGCAAAGGGGCTTGGCCAGCGCCTGCGCCCGGATGGCGGCAAAGGCCGCCTGGTAGACCGGGGCGGGCAGCGCCTCGCCGGGCGCCAGCAGCGCGGCCAGCGGCGCCCGCAGCGTCAGCGTGGCGCGGCGCGGTTCGACAAGGCGGTCCTGTTGCAAAAAGACCTGCGCGGCCTCGCGCGGGACCAGCCCGCCATCGGGGGCGATCAGCCAATCCTGCCCGGCCGGCGCGGCGGCGGCCGGCGGCGCCGGCCCGGCGGCCGTCTCCGGCGGCAGGCCCTGCCAGTATTGCCAGCCGGCCGCGCCGCCGGCCAGCAGCACCAGCATCACCCCAAGGAACAGGACAAACCGCAGCAACATCAGAAATCCACTCCCGCATCCAGGGTCTTCAGGTCGCCCCAGGCAAAGGCGGTCGCGATGGCGATCACCTGGTCGCGAAAGCCGGCGCCGGACTCGCGCTGCGCCGCGGTTTCCAGGTAGGCGTCCTGGGTGACCGCCACCGCCGCGCCATCGACGCCGGCCCAGACCGCGCGTCCCTCGGGCGCGGCGGGGACCGGGCCGATCACCGCGATGTCGCTGTCGATCCAGTCGCCGGCCATGGTTGCTGCCGCCGAGACGCCAAAGACCGACCGGAACCAGGCTTCGTACTCGGCCGTGCGGGCCTGCATCTGCGCCAGCTTTTCCTGGCCCTCTTCGGCCGACAGGTGCCCCGCCTGCAACGCCTGAAAGAAGCGGTGGCCGGGGTTCAGCGGATAGCTGGGGCGCGGCAGGCCGCAGGCCTCGGCCTCGGACCGGCGCATCGCCTCGACGGGCACGCCATCGGGCAGGTTCGCGACGCCGGCCTGGGCGCCGCCCAGCAGCACCACCCGCTCCAGCCGGGCGCCGGGGGCCAGGTGCAACACCCACAGCCGCCGCCCGCTGTCGGCCTGCAGCACCAGATAGACCGGACGGGCGGTTTCGGTCACCACCACGTCGAAGGCGTCGAATTGCAGCGCGCGCAGGCCGTCCACCCGTTGCAGGCCGGTGTCGCGGTAGCCCGCGGCGAAATCGCCCACCGCCTGCGCCAGGTCGGCATCGCCATAGGTCGCCAGATCGACCCGGGTGTCGACCGAGGCGCCGGCGCTGACATGGCCAAAGGCGCTGTCGGCGCCGGGCAGGGTGAAGGCGCAGCCGGCGACCGGCAGCAGGGCCGCGACGCTGGCCGGAGCCGCCCCCTCGGACGCGCCGCGGTCCGCCAGGACATCGTCGATGAAGACCGCGCCGTTGCCGGCGGTGGCGGCGATCCGGCGGGTCGGGCGCCAGCCCTCGGGCGAATCGCGCAGGTGCGCGGCGGGGTCATTGGCGGCCTCGCCGACAGGCTCTTCGGCACCGCCGATGAAGGTCGGCGAGAACACCCCGCCAACTGATTCGACCAGCGCCATGGCGCCCTGCGGCGCCAGCCGGTCGAAAAGCCGCGGCCCGAACAGGATCAGCGCAAAGACCGCCACCGCGGCCACCGACATCACGATCAGACCGACCGGACCACGCCCCATGCCCTGCCCCTGCAAAACCCTTTACGGGCGCAGGGCTAACCGGAAAATCGGGCGAAATCGGGCCGCTGGCGCGGCCATTGCGCGCTCAGTCGCGCGGCTGTTGCAGTTCCCAGACCACGGTGACCGAAGCCTGCATCGACAATTCGCCCGCCTGCACCGGCACCGGCGCCGCCGACACCGCCGCGTCCTTGAACATCGGCGCCGGGCCACCATAGCCGCCGCCCTCGCTGATCGAGACGATGTCCCCCAGGCCCACCCCCGCCGCACCGGCGATCAGCGCGGCCTTGGCGCGGGCATCCTCGACCGCGGCCTGGCGGGCGGCATCCATCGCGGGCCGCGGGTCCTGCAGGCCAAAGGTCAGGCCGTTCAGCGTGTTCGCGCCATCCGAGACGGCGGCATCCAGCACTGCGCCCAGGCCCTCCAGCGCGCGGATGCGCACGCTGACCATGTTCATCGCGGTATAGCCGTCGATCGTCTGCGCGCCCGAGCTTGAGCTGTCGTAGCCGGTCCAGTTCGGGTTGACCGACAGGTTCGCGGTCTGCAGGTCGCGGTCCTCGACCCCGGCCGCCTTCAGCCGCGCCAGCACCGCATCCAGCGCCGCCGAATTAGCCGCCAGCGCCTCGGCCGCGGTCTCGCCGGTGGTGGTGACGCCGATCGACAGCGTGGCCAGGTCGGGCGCGACCTCGGTCAGCCCTTCGCCGGTGACGGTGATGGTGGCCGGCGCGCGATCCTCGGCCCAGGCCTGCGGCGCGGTCAGCGCCAGGGCGGCGGCCAGGGTGGCGGCCAGGGTCGTGGCGGCGGTCGTGGCGGCGGTCAGGCGGGGTCTGGTCATGGCATGCTCCTTGCACTTTACAGACATTTCGGGATTTCCGACGCGCGCCGCAAGGTATGGCTTTGCCTGGTAACGGCCGTTTTTCTTTCTTTCGGCAGATTCCTGCTTTACAAAGGCGCCAACCCGTCCGGGTGCGTTTCCGCGCCCCTCTTTTCCATGCTAGACCCGCGGAATGAAACCAAGTTTTGCCCTGAATTTCACCGACGACAGCATCCAGCTCTTGCACCGCACGGGCAAGGGCTGGGTCCCTGTCGGCGAGACGCTGTTCGCCGCCCCCGATCTGGACGATGCGCTGGACTACATGCGCAAGACCGCCCTGGGGCTGGAACCCGGCGGGTTCACCACCAAGCTGGTGATTCCCAATTCGCAGATCCGCTACCTTGAGATCGAGGCTCCCGGCCCCTCCGAGGACGAGCGGCGGGCGCAGATCCGCGTCGGGCTGGAAGGCAAGACGCCCTATCCGGTCGGGGATCTGGTGTTCGACTGGTCGGGCAAGGGCAAGTCGGTACGCGTGGCCGTGCTGGCGCGCGAAACGCTGCAAGAGGCCGAAGCCTTTGCCACCGCGCACAGGTTCAACCCGGCCGGCTTTGTCGCCATTCCCGATTACGGCGATTTCTCGGGCGAGCCCTGGTTCGGCGAGGCCGACGGCCTGGCCGCGCTGCTGCCGCCGGGCGAAAAGCTGGAGCGTGACCGCCACATCATCCGCGTGCTGACGCGCGACCTGCCGAAGACAGCGGGCGATGCTGCCCCGGCGGAACCGCCGCCCGAACCGGCCGCCGCGGCGCAACCTGAACCGCAGCCGGAGCCGCAGCCTGAACCGGCGCCGCTGGCCGAGGCCCCCGTGGCAGAGGACGCGGCCCCGCCCCTTGCTGACGAGCCGGTCGCCGAGCAAGTCATGGCCCAGCCCGAAATGGTGCCGGTGACCTCTCCTGCGGCCGCCATGGCCGAAATGCCGCACCCGCCCGAAACTGTGGCGCCCGAAACTGTGGCGCACCAGCCTGCCCCGCCACCACCGGCGGCGGCAGAAGAGGCGCCCTTTACCCATATCCCCGACATTCCCGCCTTCCCCGAGGAAGACGACACGCCCTCGGTCGGGCAGGACGACATTCCGCCGCTGACCGCAGCCACGCCAGTCGCCGCTGTCGCCGCGCCCCGCCCGGCCGACGAAGACGACCTGCCGCCGATGCCGTCGAACGCCGCGATGGTGGCTTTTGCCAGCCGCCGCGGTTCCGAAGGCGGCGGTCGGGCGCCCGCCATCGGCGCCGCAGCGCGGCCCGATCCCGCCGCCCTGGCCCGCGCCGCGCGCGGCAAGCCGATCGAGGACTTGCCGCCGATGCCCCGCCCGCCTCAGGCCGGGGCCCGGCCATCCGGTCCGGCTGCGGGCGGCCTGCGCGGCACCGTCGCCAAGGGCATCGGCGGGCTGGTCGTCGGGGCCACGGCGCCCGGGCCGAAGAAGGCCAAGGTCAAGCCCGGCGCCCTGCCGGCGGCCCCCTCGCCGCGCGCCGCGATCGCCGCCGCGGCCGCCGCCCCAGCCGGGGCCGTTGCCGCCGGACCCGCCGATGCGGCCCGCTCGCTGACCCGGCCCGGCGGCACTTTCGGCACCAAGCCCCCGGCCCGGTCGCGCTCGCGCACGGTGCTGTTCCTGTCGCTGGTGGCGGTGCTGCTGCTGTGCCTGGCACTGCTGGCGGCCTGGTCGTCGTTCTACCTCGCCTCGGGCGGGGACCAGGGCGCGACCGACCCGGCGGTCGCCGCCGCCGATCCGGCTGCCGAGCCTGCGGGCAACGGCCTGCCCGCGGTCGAGGACGAGATGCTGGCCGATGGCGAGGGCGACCTGATCGACGCCCCCGCCGCCATCGATCCCGCGGCCGAAGACCCCGCGGCCGACCTTGCCGCCGCCGAGCCCACCGCCGAGATCGCCCCCGAACCCACCGTCGAACCCGCCGCCGAACCCACCGAGGAAACCGCCGTGTCCGCCCCCGCGCCGGATACCGCCGTTTCCTCGGAAAGCCCGGCCTCGCAGCCGCTGTCGGAAACCCAGGACGAGATCTTCCTGGCCACCGCCGACGCCCCGCCCCCGGCGCTGGACGCCCTGTCGCTGCCCGCGCCCGAGGCCGGCGCCGACGCCCTGCCCGCGCCGCAGATGCCGCCGCCGCCCTTCGGCACCGTCTATGCCTTTGACGAGAAAGGCCTGCTGAAGCCCACGCCGGAAGGGATCGTCAGCCCCGAAGGGGTGATGCTGATCGCCGGCAAGCCGCCCCGGGTGCCGCCCTCGCGCAACGAGGCGGCCACCGCTGCCGCGGCCGAGGCCAAGCGCCTGGCCGCCGAAGCCGCCGCACAGCCCGAAGCCACCCCTGACACCGCCCCGATGGTCGAGGCGCTGCCGGTCGGCGCCGCTGCCGGCCCCGAAGCGCAGCCGAACCCCGACCTGGCCGACCGCCGCCCGAAACCCCGTCCCGAAGGCCTGGTGCCCGGCGCCGACGATGCCGCGCTGGCGCTGGAACCGGCCGCCTCTTTCGCCAGCCTGCGCCCGCGCAGCCGCCCGGCGACGATCCTGGCCGCCGGCGAACAAGCGCGGCTGGAAACCCAGGCCGCCTCGCTGGCCGCCCCCGCCGACCCCGCCGCCGACCCCGCGCAGGCCGAGGCCGAACTGGCCGCCGCCGCCGCGGCCGAGGCCGCAAACCCCTCGGTCGTCGCGATCTCGCGCCGCCCCGCCGCCCGCCCCGACGACTTCGACCAGGCGGTCGAGGCCGCGGTGGCCGCCGCGATCCGCGCCCCCGCCCCCGAACCGGAACCGGAACCCGAAGCCAAGCCCGAAAAGGCGGCGAAAAAGGAACCCGCGCCCGATCTCAAACCCGAGGAACAGGACGAAGCCGACGAACCCGAGGTCGCCGCCGCCGCCGCGCCCAAG
>JAGPCN010000098.1 GCA_018058035.1 Fuscovulum sp. | reverse complement strand
GCGCATCGACGCTGTTGGGGTCGGCCGCATAGCGGGCCTGCAGCTGGTCGACGTAATCCGCATTGGCGCCGTCGAGGAAGGACGAAGCGGTGAATTGCGCGGTGGGGGAGTGTTCGGTCATGGGGTTACCTCGGAAGGGGAGGGGCCGGTTTGCCGCGGGGTGCGGCGCGAGGGGAAAAGAGCAAGGATCAGGCAAAGCACGGCGCAAATTCGCCCCGTCCACGGCAGCACATCGTCGCGTACCGCAAGCAGGAGATGGCGCAGCTCATACCCCGAGAGCGGCAGGTTCACGTCATTGCGCTCGGCCATGAAGTTCATCATTGCGAAGTCCATCGGCGAGGGCATCGCGAAATAATAAACGAGTTGTTGCAGGGTCCCCAGAAGCACGGTCAGGAGGAACAACCAGCGCCAGAATCCGGCGTCGATCAGCCGGCGCGTTCCGACCGCGATCATAGGCACCGCAATAGCACAGACCACGATGGTCAGCAGCGCATCCGTGCGCGGTCCGGTCGATGGTAGGCCTCTGTATAGCATCACCAACGTCGCCCAGACATACAGGATCAGCCAGGCCCACCAGAACTCAGCCCGGGTGGCGCGCCCCGAGAAGTCGAATGCGCGCCGCAGAGCGGTGACAAGGGCGGTCCCCGGTCCCATGTTTACCCCTTGATCGCCTTCAGCACGGCCTCGCCCAGGGTGGCGGGGCTGTCGGCCACCACGATGCCGGCGCTGCGCATGGCCTCGATCTTCGATCCGGCATCGCCCTTGCCGCCGGCGACGATGGCGCCGGCGTGGCCCATGCGGCGGCCGGGGGGGGCGGTGCGGCCGGCGATGAAGCCGGCGGTGGGCTTCCAGCGGCCCTTCTTCTTTTCAGAGGCCAGGAATTCGGCGGCCTCTTCTTCGGCGGAGCCGCCGATTTCACCGATCATGATGATCGAGTGGGTGTCGGGGTCGGCCAGGAACATCTCCAGCACGTCGATGTGTTCGGTGCCCTTGATCGGGTCGCCGCCGATGCCGACGGCGGTGGTCTGGCCAAGGCCGACGTCGGTGGTCTGCTTCACGGCCTCATAGGTGAGGGTGCCGGACCGCGAGACGACGCCGACCGAGCCCTTGGAGAAGATGGACCCGGGCATGATGCCGATCTTGCATTCGCCGGGGGTCAGGACGCCGGGGCAGTTCGGGCCGATCAGGCGGGACTTCGAGTTGATGAGGGCGCGCTTGACCCGCATCATGTCCAGCACCGGGATGCCTTCGGTGATGCAGACGATCAGCGGGATTTCGGCGTCGATCGCCTCAAGGATCGAGTCAGCGGCGAAGGGCGGGGGGACGTAGATCGCGGTGGCGTCCGCGCCGGTTTTCGCCACGGCATCATGCACGCTGTCGAAGACGGGCAGGCCCAGGTGTTCGGTGCCCCCTTTGCCGGGGGTCACGCCGCCGACCATCTTGGTCCCGTAGGCGATGGCCTGTTCCGAATGGAAGGTGCCCTGGCTGCCGGTGAAGCCCTGGCAGATGACCTTGGTAGCTTTGTTGACGAGAACGGCCATCGGGGCCTCCTTGCAGGAAATGGGCTTCGATCCGACGCGGGGGAAGACACGCGCCGCTGGTGGTTCCGGCGGGAATCCCCCGCCCTTACGGGCAGGTGATCGTGATACCTTGGCCGTCGGTGCGGCCCTGGGTGGCAAGGGCCGACTGCTCGGCGCAGTTCGGCAGGAAATCATTGGTGTTGTCGGGCCCGCCAGAGCCAGCCGTGCTGCAGGCCGCCAGGGCCGAAAGCGCGATCAGCAGGGGGGCGGCGAAGGTCAGACGCATGGGGTATTCCCTTTCTTGCGGTGACGCGAAGGCGGTCAGCCGGCCGGGGCGAAGATCGCCCGCAGCGCGGAGTCGGTGTCGGAGTTGCAGGTCGGGTCGTTGCCGCCCGAGGTCAGCGACAACAGCGGCCCGGTCGAAAGGCGGGCGCCGTCGCAGCCGAGTTCGTCCTTTTCGTTCGCGGTCACCGTGATCTGGGCGCCCTCCATCCCGGCCTGCGCCGCCTGAAAGGCCGCCTCGGTGCCGATGGTCAGGCTTTCGGCCTGGCAGAACTCGCCGGTGGTCGACATGTAGACATAGGTTGCCTCGCCCACGGCGGGATAGAACGAGACCATCCCGGCGTCGGCATCGGTCTCGGACGTCCAGCCGAAGGGCGCCAGGATCGCCTCGGTGGCGGCGACATCGCCGTTGCCGAAGATGCAGGCCAGCAGCCCTTCGACCAGCTGGCCCTCGGGCGTCGCATCCTGGGCCGCGGCCGGGGTCGCCAGGGCCAGGGCCGCCATCAGGACAATGCGCTTCATCCCTTCACCGCCTTCACGATCTTCTGCGCGGCATCCGAAAGGTCATCGGCCGCGATGACGTTCAACCCGCTGTCGTTGATGATCTTCTTGCCCAGGTCGACGTTCGTGCCCTCCAGCCGCACGACCAACGGCACCTTCAGGCCGACCTCTTTCACCGCCGCGATCACGCCCTCGGCGATGATGTCGCAGCGCATGATGCCGCCGAAGATGTTGACCAGGATGCCTTTGACGTTCGGGTCACTGGTGATGATCTTGAAGGCCTCGGTCACCTTTTCCTTCGTCGCGCCGCCGCCGACGTCCAGGAAGTTCGCCGGCTCGGCGCCGTAAAGCTTGATGATGTCCATCGTGGCCATGGCAAGCCCCGCGCCGTTGACCATGCAGCCGATCTCGCCATCCAGCGCGATGTAGTTCAGGTCGAACTTGCTGGCTGCCAGTTCCTTGGGGTCTTCCTCGGTCTCGTCGCGCAAGCTGGCGATGTCGGGGTGGCGGTAGATCGCGTTGCCGTCAAAGCCCATCTTGGCGTCCAAGAGGCGCAGGGTGCCGTCCTTGAGCACGCAGAAGGGGTTGATCTCCAGCATGTCCATGTCCTTGTCCAGGAACAGACGATACAGGTTCTTGACGATGCCGACGCAGGCCTTGACCTGGTTGCCGGTCAGCCCCAGGGCAAAGGCCACGCGGCGGCCGTGGAAATCCTGCAACCCGGTCGCCGGGTCGATGGTGAAGGTGTGGATCTTTTCCGGCGTGTCGTGGGCGACATCCTCGATGCTCATCCCGCCTTCGGTCGAACAGACGATCGAGATGCGGCTGGATTTGCGGTCGATCAGGAAGGCCAGGTAGAACTCGCGGTCGATGTCGGAACCGTCTTCGATGTAGATGCGGTTCACCTGCTTGCCAGTGGGGCCGGTCTGGATCGTGACCAGGGTGCGGCCCAGCATCTGGCGGGCGAACTCGGCGGCCTCGGCGACGCTGCGGGCCAGCCGGACGCCGCCCTTTTCGCCTGCCTCGGCCTCCTTGAACTTGCCCTTGCCGCGGCCGCCGGCGTGGATCTGCGCCTTGACCACCCAGAGCGGGCCGTCCAGTTCCCCCGCGGCGGTCTTGGCTTCTTCGGCGCGCAAGACCACGCGGCCGTCCGACACCGGGATACCGTAGCTGCGGAGAAGCGCCTTGGCCTGGTATTCGTGGATGTTCATCGCTGGGCTCTCCGCGGATGGTGGATTTGCGCGCTTTCTGGCACGAAACCCCGCGGCCCCAAAGGCAATTCCCGCGCGACGATGGCTTTCCGGGTGAAAATCAGCGCTTTGTGATCACGGATTTTCAGGGCGTGATCACAGTTTGGAAACCCGTGATCACCCGTGCCTCGGCGGCGGTGCCGCCCAGGTGATTCGGGCCCCCGCCCGGGTAGCGGCTCAGTTCAGGAAAACCGCGAACAGCATCGCCTCGCCCGAGACCAGGCGTTCGAACTCGCGCCAGGACAGGGCGCTGGCCTGCGGGCCCTTGCGGACGTAAGGAAGGAAGCCGTCGCCCTGCACCATGGCCACGATGTCGACGGCGGGCGGGTCGCGAAACATCGCGGCGACGTCGATCCCGGCCACGGCGCCATAGCGCCAGTGCGGCACCAGCAGGGCGCCGGTCAGGATGCCCTCGGCGTCGGCCAGCACGGCGCGCCAGCGCTCGCCCGTGCCGGGCGGCATGATCAGCCCCAACCCCGAGACCTGGCGGTCGTTCGGCACCCATTCGCTGTCGTTGTCGGTCTCGATCTCGACCAGGTCCCAGAACCGGCGGTTCTCGCGGATCATCGCCAGCAGATGATCATGCGCCGATGCCGCCAGCGTCGGGTCGGGCTTTTGCGCGGTGGCGCGCAGGATCATCGCGATGCGGTCGGCCTGGCGGCCGAACATCATGTCCAGCGCATTGTTGGGTGGCGTGGTGCCGTGAAACTCTGCCATTGCGGCGGCCGAGGCGATCACCTTGTCAACCGCTGGCGCCGGGTCATAGGCCAGCGCCACCTGCGCGAAGGCCGACAGGAAATGGGTATAGGCGGAAAGCCAGGCGGCATCGGCCGCGTCAAAGCGGATGGTGGGTGCGATGACGTCGACTGTTGCCAGCCGCCCCGACCCAAGTGCAAGGCCCGCGACCGAGGCAAGGTCTTCGCCTTCGCCGCGGTTGCCGTTGCCGTCGATGTCGAACCACAGGTCGCCGACGGCGATCTCCAGCGCAAAGCCCTGCTCGCCCAGGGCGGCCAGGGCGGTGCGGGCAGAGTCCATGTCGGCGTCCAGGCCCGTCAGCAGCGTCGTCAGGTCCGCCCCCGAAAAGGGCCGCGCGGCAGGGTTCTCGGGGATCGGCAGGCGCAGGATCGGCAGTTCCGACCAGTCGGCCTGAACGCCGGTCTGCCAGCGCAGCTGCAAGGCGCTCTCGACCCCGGACAGGAAATGCAGGCCGGCCAGCGCGAAGAGGTCGGCCGGTGTCGGCTCGGCCAGGGTGGCCAGCCGCGCCTCGGTGGCAGCAAGGCCGGTCGCGGCGATCTCGGCCGAGATCGGCGAGGGTTCGGCCAGGGCCAAAGCGGGAAGCAGCGAAAGGGCGGCGGCAAGGGGCAAGCGCATGGGACACTCCGGCAGGTCACAAGACACAAGGATGCGCCCGGCGGCGGCAGGGGTCAACCGCGCCCAAGGGTCGGGTATTCCCGCCGACGGTGACGCAATTGCCGCCTTGCGGCGAAGCCTTTCCTCTCGTCGTCGGCAGTCGCCTCCTCCTCGGCTGATGGGGGCATCCTGCCCCCAAACCCCCTGGGGGTATTTGCACCGGACTGATGGAAAGGCCCTTCATTCCGGCGAGAAATACCCCGGGGAGCTCGAGGGGCGGCGCCCCTCGTCAGGCGACAGCGGCCACCGGAACCTCCGCCAGGGCAAAACGAAAAAGGCTTGCGGCGGCAGCCGCGCATTTGCTTCACCTCGGTTGCAGCACGCAAAGACGCTGGCCGCGGGGCAGCTGCCGGTCGCGCCAGGTCGCGGCATAGCCGGCCGCGGCGGCGTCGGCTTCGACCTCGGCCGCACTGCGGTGATAGGGCGGGCGGTCGCGGTGGGTGACCACGCCATCGGGCTGGCGCAGGGCGCCCTTCGTGCCCTCGGGCGCCAGGAAGACCGTCAGCAGCACCTTGGCGATGCCAGGCAGGCGGTCGCGCAGTGACCTCAGGCCGGGGCGCAGCGCCGCTGCGGGCAGGTGGGTGAAGACGCCGAAGGCGATCGCCATGGCGATCCGGTCGGGGATGCCGGGGAAGGCGAAGTCCGCGTCTTCGACCAATTGGGCCAGCGGCAGGCGGGCTTGCAGATCGGGCGTCAGTTCCGTCTCCCAGCCGCGGCGCATCAGGGCCAAGCTGGCGTCGGTGCCCCAGTAGTGGCCGGGGTTCAGGAAGGCCACCGCCTTGTGGCCCAGCCGCAGCGCACCGCAGCCGATGTCCAGCAGGCGGTCCCCGGGCGTCAGGCCTTCGTCCACCAGCGCCGCCATCTGCGCCCGCGCCGTTTCGTCCCAGCGGCCGCCGACGATGTCGCGGTGCCGTCCGGCTGCCAGCGCCCGGTCGTAGAAACCGGGCGCCAGGTAGGGTGAGGTCACGGCTTCTTGGCGGCCGCCGCAGCCTTCATCCGGGCCAGCAGGGTGGCCTTGTCCTGCGCGGGGTCGGTGGCGGCGGCCTTTGGTGCGCCCTTCTGGGCGCCGCGCTTGGGCTTGGGCGAGGACTTCGCGTCCTTCGCGCTGCCGGATTTCGAATAGTCCATCTCGGGCCTCCTCTGTCCGCCGCAAGGGATGCCTGCATCGGCGGCGGGGTGCAATGGAAAAGGGCGCCCGCTAGTGGCGCCCCTGGCATTCGGTCGGAGGGCGGTCAGGCCAGCGAGGGGTCGATGGCCTTGCAGGCGGCGACGAGGCCCTTCACGGCGTCGATCGACTTGGTCATCATCGCCTGCTCGTCGGCGTTCAGCTTGATGTCGACGACCCGTTCGATCCCGCCGGCGCCGATGATCGTCGGCACGCCGACATACATCCCGTCCAGCCCATAGGCGCCCTTCACGAAGGCAGCGCAGGGCAGGAGGCGCTTTTGATCCTTGAGGTAGGCTTCGGCCATCTCGATGGCCGAAGTGGCGGGCGCATAGAAGGCCGAGCCGGTCTTCAGCAGGCCGACGATCTCGGCCCCGCCGTCGCGGGTGCGCTGGACGATGGCGTCCATCTTCTCTTGCGTGGTCCAGCCCATCGCCACCAGGTCGGGCAGCGGGATGCCGGCGACGGTGGAATAACGCACCAGCGGCACCATGGTGTCGCCGTGGCCGCCCAGCACAAAGGCCGTCACGTCGCGCATCGAGACGTTGAATTCCACCGACAGGAAGTGGCGGAAGCGGGCGGCGTCCAGCACGCCGGCCATGCCGACGACCATGTGATGCGGAAGGCCCGAAAACTCGCGCAGCGCCCAGACCATCGCGTCCAGCGGGTTGGTGATGCAGATCACGAAGGCGTTGGGCGCGTATTGCTTGATGCCTTCGCCGACCGACTTCATCACCTTCAGGTTGATCCCCAGCAGGTCATCGCGGCTCATCCCCGGTTTGCGGGGGACGCCGGCGGTGACGATGCAGACGTCGGCGCCCGCGATGTCGGCGTAGGAGTTGGTGCCCTTCAGCGCCACGTCGAAGCCTTCGACCGGGCCGCACTGCGCCAGATCCAGCGACTTGCCCTGGGGCGTGCCTTCGGCGATGTCGAACAGGACGACATCGCCCAGTTCCTTGGTGGCGACCAGATGGGCAAGCGTGCCGCCGATCTGGCCTGCGCCGATGAGAGCGATCCTGGGTCGTGCCATGGGGGCCTCCATAAGGATTGAGTCGCCGTGCTGCCTAGCCCCTTGAGCGGCCCCTGTCCAGCGCTGCGGCCCATT
The DNA here is from genome assembly GCA_018058035.1 of Fuscovulum sp. GTDB lineage: Bacteria > Pseudomonadota > Alphaproteobacteria > Rhodobacterales > Rhodobacteraceae > Pseudogemmobacter. The sequence continues at coordinate 6,324 of JAGPCN010000098.1, read as the reverse complement.
CGGTATGCCGTTGCATACATAAAATCGGCCTTTCCGGCCCTCGCGCCACGGTTTAGCGGTAACGCGGCGGAGGATACGGATGGACAGCCTTTGGTTCTGGGTGGCGGCGGTGGTCGCGGCGGCTTTGGTGGGCGCGGGCAAGGGCGGCATTCCGGTGGTTGGAATGCTGGGCGTGCCGGTGCTGGCGCTGGTGATTCCCCCGGTGACGGCCGCTGGGCTGCTGCTGCCGGTCTATGTGGTCAGCGATGTCTTCGGCCTGTGGGCCTATCGCCATGCCTTCGACCGCCGGGTGCTGGCGATCGTGGTGCCGGGGGCGGTCGCGGGCATCGCCCTGGGCTGGGCCACGGCGCGCGTGGTGCCAGAGGCGGCCGTGACGGCGCTGATCGGGTTGATCGGGCTGGTCTTTGCGGCGAACCTCTTGCTGCGCCGGCAGGCCATGGCCAACCCGCGCCGGGCCGAGGTGGCCCCGGGCCTGTTCTGGGGCGCGGTGACGGGGTTCACCAGCTTTGTCAGCCATTCCGGCGCTCCGCCCTGGCAAGTGTACACCCTGCCGCTGGGGCTGCCGAAGGCGGTGTTCGCGGGCACCTCGACGATTGCCTTTGCCATCATCAACGCGGTCAAGCTGCTGCCCTACTGGCACCTGGGCCAGTTGTCGCCGACGAACCTGGGCCATGCGGCCTTTCTGTTCGTGCCGGCGACGCTGGCGGTCTTTGCCGGGGTGCGGCTGGTCCGCTGGCTGCCCGAACGGCTGTTCTTCCGGATTGTCACCTGGTCGCTGCTGCTGGTCTCGGCCAAGCTGGTCTGGGACGGGCTTGGCGGGCTGGCGGGCTAGATCCGTTCGCCGCGCGCCGGGGTCTGTTCGGCTTCGACTTCAAAGCCCTGGCCGGCGGCGACCAGGCACATGCGGCCATCGGGCGTGGTGACGCCGATGGTCCAGGTGCCGGTCTCGGTGCTGGCAAAGACCTCGACCACCGCGTTCTGCGCCAGGCCAAAGGAGCGACGGGTTTCGCCGTAGCGTTCGGCCAGGTGGGCCGTGACGCTGGCCCGCGGGCCGCATTGCGGCGCGGCCTGCGCGAAGGCCGCGTGGGTGGCCAGGATCACGCCGGCAAAGCCAAGCGAGAGGGCAAGGAAAGTCTGGTTCATGGTCATCCGCCTTTTGTCGAAGCGGGCGGCCAGAGCGGGACTTTGCCCGCCGGGCCTGCCCTCGCACGGCGCGGGGCTTTGCCCGTGCCTGGGAAAAAGGCTGCGGCCACGGCCTTGCGGCAAGGTTAACGGCGCGCGCGGAAGCGGCGGGGCGATCCGTCGCATCCGACAGAATTTCTGCGCTGCGGCATTTCCCCTCTTGAAGAAAGTGGCAAGGTTGTGGTTTGTGACGCAAGAATCTTGCGCCGAGGTCTCAGTCCATGTCCCGCCCCTGCCGTTCGGTCCTGTACATTCCCGGCTCGCGCGAGCGGGCGCTGGAAAAGGCCTGCACCCTGCCGGCCGATGCGATCATCTTCGACCTGGAAGACGCCGTCACGCCCGAGGAAAAGCCCGCTGCGCGCGACCTGCTGGCGCGGGTCCTTCGGGATTTCGACTTCGGGAGCCGGCTGCGGATCGTGCGGATCAACGGCTTCGACACCGAATGGGGCCGCGCCGATGCCGAGGCGATGGACCGCGCGATTGCCGGCGGGGCGCGGGTGGATGCCGTGCTGATCCCCAAGGTGAACCGCGCCGCCGACCTGGACGCGGTGGCGGCAGCGGTGCCGGGTGCCGACCTCTGGGCGATGATGGAGACGGCCGCAGGGATGCTGAATGCCGCCGAGATCGCAGCGCATCCGCGGCTGGCGGGGATGGTGATGGGCACCAACGACCTGGCCAAGGAACTGGGCAGCCGCTTTCGCGCCGACCGCCTGCCGATGATGGCGGGGCTGGGGCTGTGCCTGCTGGCAGCCAAGGCGCATGGCCGGATCATCGTCGACGGCGTCTACAACGCCTTCAAGGACGAGGCCGGCCTGAAGACGGAATGCGAGCAGGGCCGCGACATGGGGTTCGACGGCAAGACGCTGATCCACCCCGCCCAGCTGGAGATCGCCAACGCGGCCTTCGCCCCGTCAGAGGCCGAACTGGACCTTGCCCGCCGCCAGATCGCGGCTTTCGACGCGGTGGTGGCGACGGGCGGCGGCGTGGCGGTGGTCGACGGCCGGATCGTCGAGAACCTGCATGTCGCGACGGCGCGCGCGACGCTGGAAAAGGCGCGGGCGATTGCGGCGATGGCGGAATAGCGGCAGGGTGGCGCCGATCTGGCGAAAGGTGGCACGATGACCCTACTGATCCTTGGCGTGGCGCTCTGGTGGGCCGCGCATCTGTTCAAGCGTCTCGCCCCGGGGCCGCGCGCGCGGCTGGGCGAGCCCGGCAAGGCGCTGGTGGCGGTGGCGCTGGTTGCCAGCGTGGTGCTGATGTACCTGGGCTACGGGCGGGCCGACGGCCCGGTCTGGTGGGGCCGCAGCCCGATGCTGGTGGGCATCAACAACCTGCTGATGGTGCTGGCCGTTTTCCTTTATGCGGCGGATGGCGCGCGGGCCTCGGTCATTGCGGGGATGCGGCATCCGCAGTTGACCGGGTTCAAGACCTGGGCGGTGGCGCACCTCGTGGTGAACGGCGACCTGCCCAGCCTGATGCTGTTCGGCGGCCTTCTGGCCTGGGCGGTGGTGACGGTGATCGTGATCAACCGCAGCCAGCCGGAGTGGACGCCCAAACCCGCCAAGGCGGGCGGCAACCTGAAGGCCGTGGCGGGCACGATCTTTGCCGTGGCGGCAGTGATGATGGTGCACGACTGGCTGGGCTATCGGCCCTGGGGGTGAAGGATGAGGCTGTACCGGTTCCTCAGCGATGACGACACCAGCGCCTTCTGCCACAAGGTCAGCCTGGCGCTGTCGAAAGGGTGGGAGCTGCACGGCGGCCCGACCTATGCCTTCGATGCCGCGCGCGGCGTGATGCGCTGCGGCCAGGCGGTGACCAAGGAGGTTCCGGGCAGCTATTCGCCCGACCTGAAACTGGGCGAGATGTGACGGGCGGGGAACCGATTTTCGCACGAAAATCGGGCCGGAATTCGTGCGAATTCCGGTTCCCGGCCGCAAGGAAGAGCGAGACATGAAGACCAATCCGGGCCGTTTCTTCGAGGATTACACGCTGGGCGAAACCATCGTCCACGCGGTGCCGCGCACGCTGTCGGGCGGCGAGAGGGCGCTTTATCACGCGCTGTATCCGGCGCGCGGGGCGCTGTACTCCAGCGATGACTTCGCCCGCGCCTGCGGCCTGCCGGCGGCCCCGCTGGACGATCTGATCGCCTTTCACACTGTCTTCGGCAAGACCGTGCCCGACATCAGCCTGAACGCGATCGCCAACCTCGGCTATGCCGAGGGGCGCTGGCTGCGTCCGGTCTGGCCGGGCGATACGCTGCGGTCGGAAAGCGCGGTGATCGGGCTGAAGGAGAACTCGAACGGCAAGTCCGGCGTGGTCTGGGTGCGCACCCGCGGGTTGAACCAGCGCGGCGAGGTGGCTCTGGAGTATGTTCGCTGGGTCATGGTGCGCAAGGCCCGCGCCACGCCCGCGCCGACGCCGGTTGTTCCGGAACTGCAAGCCGCGGTCGCTCCGGGGGCCTTGGTGGTCCCCGAAGGGTTGGATTTCCGCAAGTACGACTTCGCCCTGGCCGGAGAGCGCCATCGCTGGGGCGACTATGTCGTGGGCGAGCGGATCGACCATGTCGATGGCGTGACGGTGGAAGAGGCCGAGCACATGCTGGCCACGCGGCTGTGGCAGAACACCGCCAAGGTGCATTTCGACGCCACTCAGCGCGAGGATGGCAAGCAGCTGATCTACGGCGGGCATGTCATCAGCCTGGCGCGCGCGCTGTCGTTCAACGGCCTGGCCAATGCGCAGATGATCGTCGCGCTGAACGCGGGTGCCCATGCCAACCCCTGTTTCGCCGGCGACACCGTGCGCGCCTGGTCCGAGGTGCTGGACCGCGCCGAGACCGCCGCACCCGGCGTGGGTGCGCTGCGGTTGCGGCTGGTCGCGGTCAAGCAGGGCGCGCCCGCCTTTGCGCTGAAGGACGAGGCCGGCCGCTACCTGCCGCAGGTGCTGCTGGACCTGGACTACTGGGCCCTGGCGCCGACGTAACGCCCCGACCTTGGTCCCTTGCCATCTGGGGCGCTCCTTTGCGACAAGGGGCGGCACCCCCTGCCCGAGGCCCCGATGCGCGCTGCCCGTCTTGCCCTGACCACTGCCCTTGCGCTGTCTGCCGCCCCGCTGCCCGCGCAAGAGGCCAGCGATGCCCAGATCGCCTTTGTCGAAGGCAGTGTGCTGTCGATCTTCTACCATGAATTCGGTCATGCGCTGGTCGACATCCTGCAACTGCCGGTCCTGGGGCAGGAAGAGGATGCCGCCGACATCCTGTCGGTCGTGCTGACCAACGAATTGTGGGACGAGGACATGGCCCGCGAAACCGCCTGGGCCGCCGCCGCCTCGTGGAAGATGACGGCCGACGAGGCGGGCGAGGCCGATGCCGAGACCTACGCCGACGTGCATGGCCTGGACCTGCAGCGCCATTACACCCACGTCTGCCTGTTCTACGGCGCCAACCCCGAGATGCGCGCCGATTTCGTGACCGAGTTCGAACTGCCCGAGGGCCGCGCCGAAGGCTGCGCCGAGGAATACACCCTGGCCGCCGACAGCTGGGGCGTCTACCTGGACCAGATCGCCGAGGGTGCGCCGGGCTCCAGCATAGCGATGGAGGTCGATCCGGCGGACAGCATCTCGATCCTGTTGGGCGACGAGGTGGCGGCGCTGAACCAGGTCTTTGCCCTGCCCGAGGACCTCGGTGTCGAACTGGTCTCCTGCGGCGAGGAGAACGCCTTTTACGATCCTTCGGTCCGGACCATCACCTTCTGCACGGAATATGTCGACTACCTCTGGGCACAGGCCGAACAGGCCCTGCCATGAGGCCGCTGGCGGCCGGTCTGGTCGCGCTGCTGTGCGGCGGGGCGGCCGGGGCATGCGGGGCGCAAGAGGTGCTGGTGTCTTCGGGCGCGGACTTCAGCCTGGACCTGTCGTCGGAAGGCCAGCGGGTCGGTGCGGCGGCCAGCCTGTATCTCAAGGCCGAACGGCGCGGCTGGTACGGCGAGGCCTGGCTGGACCTGGACAGCCGCAGCGCCGACAGCGCGGTCGAGCTGGACCTGGGCTACGAACACGAATTCCCGGGTGGGGCCTGGATGGACGCCGGCTATGCGCGGTATTTCTATCCGGACGACGGCGGCAATTGTTGCGGCGACCTGTACCTGGAACTGGGCACGCCCCTGGGCCGGCGGGTCGAGGTTTCGGCCAAGCTCTACCATGACCCCGAGACGGCGCTGTCCAGTCTGGACACCGACCTCGACATCCTGGCGACCGACCGGCTGACCGTTTCGGCGTTCCTGAACCATCTGGAACTGGACCGGACCGAGACAGTGCGCGACTGGGGGCTGGAGCTGGAGATCGACCTTGGCCGCGACCGGACGCTGGAGCTGAGCTGGACCGACGCCAGCGACTCCGACCGCGGCACGCTGGGGATCGGACTCAGTTGGGGCAGCGACGAGAGCCAGCGCTGATCGTTCGTGATCACAGCGCGAAAAAATGTGATCACTGCGGTCGGGTTTTTTTCGACGGTTAGCGGGAACATCGATGGAAATCGCATCGGGAAGTGGTGACACCGGCCGAAAAGGCGCTATGCAGGGAACAAGACCACGCGCGTCCGGCAGGCTTGCCGGGCAAGCCAGTGACGAAGGGAGCCGACATGGCCGAGATGAAGCGGGTCGAACGGCCCCTGTCCCCGCACTTGCAGATCTACCGCTGGCAAGTGCCGATGCTGACCTCGATCCTGACGCGGATCACCGGCCACGCGCTGGTGGCGGGGGTGCTGCTGGCGGTCTGGTGGCTGCTGGCCGCCGCCACCTCGGATGTCTACTTCGCCACGGCCAATGCGGTGGCGACCAGCTGGTTCGGCGACCTGGTGTTCACCGGCTCGCTTTGGGCGGTGTGGTACCACTACCTCGCCGGGCTGCGGCACCTTTACTATGACGCCGGCAAGGGGATGGATATTCCCACGGCCGAAAAGCTGGGCTGGGCCTGTCTGATCGGGTCGGTCGTGCTGACTGTGATCACAATTCTTCTGGTTCAGTGAGGAGGCCGCCATGCGCTATCTGACCGCCCGCAAGCGCGCCGAGGGCAAGGGCGCCGCCCATGCCGGGACCGAACATCACTGGTCGATGACCCTGTCCTCGGTCGGCCTTGCCTTCATGGTGCCGG
>JAGPCN010000097.1:3896-13582 GCA_018058035.1 Fuscovulum sp. | reverse complement strand
CCCGCGCGAGGCGTTGCAGTTGGTCTACAGCCTGCGCGACCTGCTGGAGGGCGGGCGATGACCCTGCCTCGGGTCACCGTGCTGATGGCGGTGCGGGACGGCGCGGCGCATCTGGAGGCTCAGCTGCACAGCATCGCGGCGCAGCGGGGCGTGGACTGGCGGCTGGTCGCGTCGGACGATGGCTCTGGCGACGACAGCCCGGCGTTCCTGGCGCGCTTTGCGGCGGCGCATCCGGGGCGGGTGCAGCTGACACAGGGCCCGCGGCAGGGGGCGACAGCGAATTTCCTGGCGCTGCTGGCGGCGACCGGGGCGGATGACGGCTGGCTGGCGTTCAGCGATCAGGACGACATCTGGCTGCCCGACAAGCTGGCCCGCGCAACTGCGGCGATGAGGGCCGCCGAGGTTGGCCTGTGGACGGCGCAGGTGACGCTGTGCGACGAAAGCGGGCGGGTGCTGGGGCCGGGGCAGACCATGCCCGAACGCCCCGACTTTGGCCTGCTGGCGGTCGAAGCACTGGCCGGCGGCAATACCATGGTCCTGACTCCGCCGGCGGCCGACCTGCTGCGCCGCGCGCTGGCGATCACGCCGGCCGATCTGCTGCGCGGGGTCTACCATGACTGGTGGGCGGCGCAGGTGGTGGCCGCCGCAGGTGGCGCGCTGGTTTGGGAGCCCCAGCCCTGCCTGCTGTACCGCCAGCATGAGGATGCGCAGGTCGGCCACGGCGGCGGGCGGCGGCGGGCGCGGCGGGTGTTGGGCGGCGGCTTCGGCCAGTCGCTGGCGGCGCAGTTGCGCGCCTTGCAGGCCGCGGCACCGCTGCTGCGGCCCGAGGCGCGGGCGCTGATCGACCAACTGGCCGCCCTGCCCGCCCTACCGTTCCCGCGCCGCCTGATCGCGGCGCAGGGCCTACCGGTGCGTCGGCGCACTCCGGGCGCGACACTGGCGCTGCGGCTGGCGCTGGCTTTGGGGATGGCCTGAGATGGCACGGCTGATGCTGTTGGGTGGTGACGGCGGGCGGTCCGGGGTGCCGCGTCACCTGAGGCATTTGTCGGCGGCGCTGCGCGACCATCACCAGATCACCGTGGTCTCCGAACCGGACCGCGGCGGCTATGGGTTCTGCGCCGAGATGGGCCTGCGCCACCACGCCCTGCCCGGCCTGCGCAGCGCTCTGGACCCGCGTCAGGGCCTGCGCGCGGCCCGGGCGCTGCGCGACCTGATCGCCGAGGACAAGCCCGATCTGGTCTGGGCGCATGCGCGGATGGCGCTGCCGGTGGCCCGCTGGGCGCTGCGCGGCGGCGGGTCGCGGCTGGCCGTCACCTATCACGGCCTGCCCTTCGGCCCCGGTCACGGGGTGCTGCGGGCGGCCCTGTCGCGGGCGGTCGAGGCGCTGACGCTGCCGCTGGTGGTGCCGCAGGACCTGATCTTTCTGACCGAAGAGGACCTTGCCGCCTTTCCGGCCCGGCTGCGGCGGCGGCATCGGACGCATGTGCTGCAGAACACCTCGGACCTGGGCGGGGCGCCGGTGCCGGCTCGCTCCGGGCCGCTGCGGCTGGCGATGCTGACGCGCCCCGGCCCGCAAAAGAACCTGGAGCTGGCGGCATCGCTGCTGCCGCATCTGCCGGGGGTGGAGCTGCACCTGTGGGGCGAGGGCACCGACACGCCCGACCTGCGCGCCCGGCTGATGGCGCTGGCGGGGGCGGCGGCCGGGAGGCTGCGCTTCGGCGGCGTGACGGACCAGCCCGCAAGGGTGCTGGCGAATTCGGACGGGCTGCTGGTCAGCTCGCGCTACGAGGGGCTGTCGATCGCCGCGATCGAGGCGATGGAGGCCGGGCGACCGGTGATCTCGACCGAAGTGGGGGGGGCCGGGATGCTGGCGCGCTGCCATCCGGCGTTTTGCCTGATCCGGCCCGAAACCGAAGGGCTGGCGGCCTGCGGAGCGCGGGCGATGCGGGTGCTGCAGGCCTTTCGCGCCGATCCGGCGGGGCAGACGGCGGCCATCCATGCGGCCTGGCAGACAGAATTCGCGCCCGACCGCTGGGCCGGGCGCGTGCGCGATCTGGTCGCCGAGATGTCAGGCAGGCGTTGACGACACGCCGACCTGCGCCGGGCGCAACAGCCGGTCGTACAGCATGAAGCCCTCGGTCATCACCTGGATGATCTGGCCGGCCTTGGTGCCGGGCACTGGGGCCTCGAACATCGCCTGATGCTGCTGCGGGTCGAAGATGTCGCCGATGGCGGGCGAGATCGGGGTGACGCCATGCTTGGTCATCACGTTGGTCAGCTCGCGCAGCGTCAGTTCCACCCCTTCGATCAGCGCGGCCGAGGCGGCGCGGCTGTCGTCGGGAATTGCCTGCAATGCACGGTTCAGGTTGTCGTAGACCGGCAACAGGTCGCGGGCAAGCCGGGTCGACCCGTATTGCTCGGCCTCGCGCCGGTCACGGTCGGCACGCTTGCGGCTGTTCTCGGCATCCGCCAGCGCCCGCATGAACTTGTCGCGGAACTCGTCGCGCTCGGCCTTCAGCGCCTCGATTTCGGCGGCCTGCGAATCGCCGTCGAGAAATTCTTCCAGATCCGGAAGGTCAGCACTGCCGTTTGCTGCCTGGTCCTGTGTCATTCGTCCGTTCCTTGCCTTCAGCTGCGCCCGCGGTCCGACAACAGCCGGCCCACAAGCTGGGCGGTGTAATCGACGATGGGCACCACACGACCATAGTTCAGCCGGGTGGGTCCGATCACGCCGACCGCACCGATGATCTTGCGGTCAGCGTTCATATAGGGAGAAACCACCAGACTGGAACCCGAAAGTGAAAAGAGTTTGTTCTCGGAGCCGATGAAGATGCGCACGCCGTCGCCCTCTTCGGCCAGGTCCAGGAATTCGGCGATGTCGCGCTTGCGTTCCAGGTCGTCGAACAGGCTGCGGATGCGGTCGACGTCGGTATCGGGCGTAGCATCCAGCAGGTTGGCCCGCCCGCGCACGATCAGCCGCTCCGAGCTTTGGCCGGCGTTCTCCCAGACCGCCAGGCCGCTTTCCACCAGCTCGCGCGCCAGCGAATCGATTTCCTGCCGGCGTCGGGCAATCTGGGCCCCCATCATGCCGCGCAGGTCGGCCATGGTGCGGCCTTCGGCCAGTGCGTTCAGGAAATTCGCCGCCTCGCGCATCGACGAGGGCGTCTGGCCCGGCGGCGGCCGGAACAGCCGGTTCTCGACCTGGCCATCGGCAAAGACCAGCACCACCAGCGCCCGGTCCGGCGACAGGCTGACGAATTCGATATGGCGGATCGGCGCCTCTTGCTTGGGCGCCAGCACGATCGAGGCGCCCCGCGTGATGCCCGACAGCGCCGTTCCGACATGGTCCAGCATCGCGCCCACGTCCTGATCGTTCGTCCCCAGCGTCGCGTCGATCCTTTCGCGATCGGTCGCCGCGGGCGAATGCATCTCAAGGAACCCGTCGACGAACAGCCGCAGCCCCGCCTGCGTGGGTATCCGCCCGGCCGAGACATGCGGGCTGTCCAGCAGGCCCAGAAACTCCAGATCCTGCATCACGTTGCGAATCGTCGCCGCAGAAACCTGTTCCGACATCGCCCGCGTCAGGGTGCGCGAACCGACAGGCTCTCCGCTTTCCAGATAGCCTTCGACCACCCGCCGAAATACCTCGCGCGAGCGATCCGTCATTTCCGCCAGCAGTTTGGAACCCGTGGTCATCGCCTGATGCCTGAAGGGACAGCCTTGGAAATAAAGGCCCTGCGGCGGCATTCGTCAATCGGGGTTGCGGGAAGGGACCGTGCGGCATATCTGGCCGCAACCAAGGAAAGGACCCAAGATGCGACCCTCGGGCAGAACGCTGGACCAGCTGCGCAGCATTTCCATCGAAACCGGCATCGCCCGCCATGCCGAAGGATCCTGCCTGATCAAGGTGGGTGATACCCATGTGATCTGCACCGCCTCGGTCGAGGACAAGCCGCCGCCTTTCCTGCGCAACACCGGGCAAGGCTGGGTGACGGCGGAATACGGCATGCTGCCCCGCGCCACCCACACCCGCGGCCGGCGTGAGGCCGCGGCCGGCAAGCAAAGCGGAAGAACGCAGGAAATTCAAAGACTTATCGGACGCAGCCTGCGCGCGGTGGTGGATCGGTCAGCCTTGGGCGAAAAGCAGATCGTGATCGATTGCGACGTGATCCAGGCCGATGGCGGCACCCGCTGCGCGGCCATCACCGGCGGCTGGGTCGCGCTTCGGCTGGCCGTCAACGCGCTGATGGCCAAGGGGACTGTCTTGGGCGATCCGATCCTGGACCATGTCGCCGCCGTGTCCTGCGGCATCTACGCCGGGCAGATGGTGCTGGACCTGGACTATGACGAGGATTCCAGCGCCGGCACCGATGGCAATTTCGTGATCACTGGCAAGGGCAAGCTTGTCGAAGTGCAAGCCTCGGCCGAAGGGGCGCCCTTTGCGGTCTCCGACTTGTCGGAATTGCTGGCGCTGGCGGCGAAGGGCACGGCCGCGCTTGTCGCCGCGCAAAAGGCCGCAGTGGCATGACTCGGCGGTTCACCGGCGAAAGGCTGGTGATCGCCAGCCATAACAAGGGCAAGCTCGAGGAGTTTGCGGCCCTGCTGGCGCCCTTGCGGGTGTCCTGCGTCTCGGCCGCCGATCTGGGCCTGCCCGAACCCGAGGAAACCGAAACGACCTTTGCCGGCAATGCCCGGATCAAGGCGAAAGCCGCCGCGCTGGCTTCGGGCCTGCCAGCGCTGGCCGATGACTCGGGGTTGACTGTCGATGCCTTGGGCGGCGCACCGGGCGTCTATACGGCGGACTGGGCCGCCACACCCACTGGCCGCGATTTCGTGCTGGCGATGGAAAAGACCTGGGCCGCCCTACAGGCGGCAAACGCCCCCTTCCCCCGCACGGCGCAGTTTCGCTGCACGTTGCTGCTGTATTGGCCAGACGGGCACGAGGAAATCTTTGAAGGCGTCGCGGCAGGCCAACTGGTCTGGCCCCGCCGTGGCGCCGATGGCCACGGCTATGACCCGATGTTTCAGCCGGACGGCCTGACGCAGACTTTTGCCGAGATGTCCGCCGACCAGAAGAACGCGATCAGCCACCGCGGCAAGGCGGTCAAAGCTCTGCTGGACGGCTGTTTCACGTGAAACGGGCCGAGGACTGGCAGCTGGGCGGTTTTGGCGTCTACGTCCACTGGCCGTTCTGCAAGGCCAAGTGCCCCTATTGCGACTTCAACAGCCATGTCCGGACCAATGTCGATCAATCGGCCTGGGAAACGGCCTATCTGGCCGAAATCGACAGGTTGGCAAACGAAACCGGGCCGCGGGCAGTCCAGTCAGTCTTCTTCGGTGGTGGCACGCCTTCGCTGATGCAGCCCCGGCTTGTCGGTGCAGTGCTGGACAGGATCGCGGCCCGCTGGTCCGTCGCAAATGATCTGGAAGTGACACTGGAAGCGAACCCGACCTCGGTCGAGGCTGATCGTTTCCATGGCTATGCTGCGGCGGGTGTCAACAGGCTTTCTCTGGGCATCCAGGCGCTCGACGACCGCGATCTGGCCCGACTGGGCCGCCAGCATTCCGCCGCCGAGGCCCTTGCGGCGCTGTCATTGGCGCGCAAAACCTTTGAACGTGTGTCCTGCGACTTGATCTATGCCCGCCAGGACCAGTCCCTGCCCTCCTGGAAGGCAGAGCTGCACCAGCTGCTGGACCTGGGGCCGGACCACATGTCGCTATACCAATTGACGATCGAGGATGGCACGGCCTTTGCGCGACTGTTCGCCGAAGGAAAGCTGCGCGGTCTGCCGGACGAAGATCTGGCCGCCGACATGTATTTGGCGACCACCGAAATCTGTGCCAACGCCGGGCTTTCTGCTTACGAAGTGTCTAACTACGCCCGCCCCGGCGCTGAATCCCGGCACAACCTGGTGTACTGGAAGATGGGTGATTATGCCGGTGTTGGCCCAGGCGCGCATGGCCGGCTGACGCTGGACACGGGCCGCTTTGCGACATCCACTCTGCGGGCGCCCGAAGGCTGGCTGGAGGCCGTGGCCACGAAAGGCCATGGCGAACACGGCCGAGAGCGGTTGAGCGACGAGGATCGCGCGGTGGAATACCTGATGATGTCGCTGCGCTTGACCGAGGGCTGCGATCTGGCCCGCTACGCGGCCCTGCGCGGCGACAACCTGCCCGAAGATCGCGTCAACTCCCTGATACAAGGTGGTTTCCTGCACCGCAACGGCGACATCCTGCGCACAACCGAGGCCGGGCGCCTGATGCTGAACCGCGTCGTGCTGGAGCTTTCGGCCTAGCCCATCTCGGCTGGCACAGTCGACAGCGCCTGGCACAGCCTGTCCAGGTCATCCAGCGTCGCGAACCGCACCGTCAGCATGCCCGATTCACCGCCAGCCATGTCGATCTGCACGCCCATACCCAGATGCGCCGACAGGTCCGCCTCAAGCGCACGGGTGTCGGAATCCTTCTCCGCCGCCTTTTTGGCCGTGTCAGAGCCTTTTTTCGGTGGTTTTCCGGCGCCATCGCGTACCAACTTCTCGACTTCGCGTACCGACAGGCCGCGCGCAACGATCTGCCGGGCCAGGCCTTCGGGGTCGGCCGTACCGATCAATGCGCGCGCGTGGCCAGCGGTCAGCCGCCCGTCGCGAACCATCGCCTGCACAGGGTCCGGCAACACCAGCAGGCGCAGCAAGTTGGCAATGTGGCTACGGCTTTTCGACAGCGCCTCGGCGATCTTTTCCTGCGTATGGCCAAAGCGATCCATCAACTGGCGCAGGCCCATGGCCTCTTCGATGGCGTTCAGATCCTCGCGCTGGATGTTCTCGATGATCGCGATTTCAAGGACTTCGGTGTCGTTCAGGTCGCGGATGACCACCGGCACATCGTGAACTTGTGCCAGTTGCGCCGCCCGCCAGCGGCGCTCGCCAGCGACGATCTCATAGTCCTCGCCGGCCGGACGCACGATCAGCGGCTGAATCACACCCTTCTGCCCGATCGAATCGGCAAGCGCCTGCAGCGCCTCCGGCTCGAAATCCTTGCGTGGCTGCAAAGGGTTGGGGCGCAGCCGGGCCACCGGCAACCGCGCATCGGGGCGACGTGGCGCAGCCTCGCTGGCCGGGCCCAGGTTGACATCGGACATCAGGGCGGACAGACCCCGGCCAAGACCCTTCTTCTCGGGCTTCTTCTCCATCATCCTACCCCTTCAATCTCCCCGCGATTTCCTGCGCCAACGCCCGATAGGCCTCGGCCCCCTTCGAGGCCGCATCATAGGCCAACACCGGCAAGGCATGCGACGGCGCCTCGCTGACTCGCACATTGCGGGGGATCACCGTCTTGAACACCAGCTCGCCCAGGTTCTCGCGCGCATCTGTCTCGACCTGCTGGGACAAGTTGTTGCGTCCGTCATACATGGTCAGCACAACCCCTTCGATCCGCAAGTTCGGATTGGCTGACCTGCGCACGTCGCGGATGGTCAGCAAAAGCTGGCTGAGACCTTCCAGTGCAAAGAACTCGCTCTGCAGCGGAACAAGCACGGAATGCGCCGCCACCAGGGCATTCACCGTCAGAAGGCTGAGAGACGGCGGGCAATCGATCAACACGACATCAAAGGCCCAGGCGTCGATCTGAGGCTGGCGCAGCGCGTCATGCAGCAGAAAACTGCGCTTTTCATTGGCCACAAGATCGATGTCAGCCGAGGCGAGATCGGAATTTGCCGGCGAAATCCAAAGGTTAGGGATAGAGGTCGGGCGAATCACATCGCCGATTGGCGCTTCGGACAGCAGCAGGTCATAGGTCGTGACGGCGCGATCCTTGGCGCCCACCCCCAGTCCGGTCGAGGCATTGCCTTGCGGATCAAGGTCGATCAGCAGCACACGGAATCCGCGCTCGACCAAGCCGGCGGCCAGGTTGATCGCAGTCGTCGTCTTGCCGACGCCCCCCTTCTGGTTGGCGATGGCAATGACGTGACCTGGCGGTTTCGGAGCGATCTCAGGCACGGCGCAAGTTCCTCAGCACAAGCAGGGCAGAGCCCTTATGGCCCGGATTGGCGACAGCCTCCAGATCGAACTGCCACGACTTGCGCGCTGCGGCGACTTCTTCGGCAAAGGTCTCGCCCTTTGGGAAAAGACACAGCCCATCGGGCGCAAGATGGCGCGAGGCCAGGCCGCAAAGCACCTCAAGCGCGGCCAGAGCCCGGGCCGACACGACATCCGCGGACAGCGGCGCCAGAGATTCAACCCGCTCGGCCCGGACATCGACCGCCAGCCCCATCTGACGGGCCGCTTCGCGCAAGAACGTGGCCTTGCGCGCGTCGGATTCGACCAGAACAATGCGCGTATCCCAGCCCCGCGCCTGCGCGATCGTCGCCACGACAAGGCCCGGAAGTCCGCCGCCCGCGCCAAAATCGGCCCAGAGTCGCGGATTTTCGGGCGCATGCAGCATCAGAAACGCCGAATCCGCGATATGCCGGCCCTGAAAATCGGCCAGCGTCGACCGCGCAACAAGGTTGATATGCGGGTTCCACTTTTCCACAAGCGCTTGATAAAGACGCAGCTTTTCCCGGCTTTCCGGGCCAAGACCAGCCAGAGACTCCATCATCCGGCGGCGCGCTGCCCGCGCGCTTTTCTCAAGTTCGCCAGAATCAGCGTGATTGCAGCTGGCGTCATCCCCTCGATCTGCTGTGCCTGGTGAATGTTCTCGGGGCGCCTGCGCGCCAACTTGCCTTTCAGTTCGGTCGAAAGGCCCGACAGCGCTCCAAAGTCGAAATTTTCCGGAATATTCATCGCTTCCGACCGGCGGATATCCTCGGCATCGACGCTTTGCCGTTCCGCATACTGGGCATAGAGCGCTTCAATTTCGGTCTGGCGACGAATTTCGGCGGTCCCTGGGAAGGGCTCTGGCAGAATGGCGTCCAGCAAGGCCGGCTGATATTCCGGCATCGCCATCAGATCAAAGGCCGACCGCCGCGCGCCGTCCTGGCTGACAGTAAACCCGCTGTCCCGCAAATCCTTGGGCGTGAACGCGGTTCTCCGCGCCCAATCGACAGCGCTGGCAATCGCGCTGGCCTTGGCCTCAAAAGCCGCGCGGCGCGGCGCGCGCACGCAACCAATGGCCAGCCCCAGCGGAGTCAGCCGTTGGTCGGCATTGTCGGCGCGCAGTGACAGCCGAAACTCGGCGCGGGATGTGAACATGCGGTACGGCTCGGTCACTCCGCGCCGCGTCAGATCGTCCAGCATCACACCGATATAGCTGTTGGCGCGCGACAAACGCACGTCCTCGCGGCCCAAGGCGCGGGCCGCCGCGTTCAGCCCGGCGACAAGGCCCTGTGCGGCCGCCTCTTCATAACCAGTCGTACCGTTGATCTGGCCGGCCAGGAACAGCCCCGGCACGGCCTGGCTTTCCAGTGTGACTCGCAAGTCCCGCGGGTCGAGGTAGTCATATTCGATGGCATAGCCGGGCTGCGTGATGACCGCGCGCTCAAGCCCGGTAATGGTCTGGACATAAGCCTCTTGCACTTCGACGGGCAGCGAGGTGGAAATCCCGTTCGGATAGACCGTGTTGTCATCAAGCCCTTCGGGTTCAAGGAAAACTTGGTGGCTGGTCTTGTCGGCAAAGCGCACGACCTTGTCTTCGATCGACGGGCAATAGCGAGGCCCGACGCCTTCGATATGGCCGCCATACATCGCCGA
>JAGPCN010000097.1:0-3796 GCA_018058035.1 Fuscovulum sp. | reverse complement strand
CCAATCCGCGCGGCCGACATCGTCACAAGCGCTGTCCGTGCGCCCATCCGCGCGGCCGCCGCGGCCGCTTCAGCGCCGGCATGGCCGCCACCCACAATGATGACATCGAAGTGTTTCACGTGAAACATCCTTACTTTCCGATGCAGAAGCTGGAGAAGATCTCGTCCAGCAAGTCTTCTACATCGACACGGCCGATGAGGGAATCAAGCGCGCGGATGGCTTGCCGCAGGTGTTCGGCTGCCAGTTCCACACGGTCGGGGCCTGCCTGTACTTCGATTCGCCCCAAATCCAAAGCCCGAATCGCGCGCGTCACAGCATCCAGATGCCGCGCCCTGTTGATCGTCGCGGCCGAGGCTGTGCGCGTTTCCAGCGCCGCGCCAATGGCATCGACAAGCGCTGACACGCCCAGCCCCGTCTTGCCCGAGACAGCCAATCCCGCCGTCGCGCCCAAATCAGCCTTGCCGTGTACGACCAGATCACCGGGCCGTTGGCCGACAAGCGGAACATCCCCCGTTTCATCCAGCAGGAAGACGCGCAGATCGGCGCTGGCGGCACGGTCGACGGTCCGGTCGATTCCGATCCGCTCGATCTCGTCCTGGGTGTCGCGCAAGCCCGCCGTGTCCAGCACAGTGACGGGCAAACCCCGGATCGACAAGCGAACTTCGATCACGTCGCGCGTTGTGCCGGCGATGGTCGAGGTGATAGCAGCCTCTCGCCCGGCCAAGGCGTTGAGAAGTGTGGACTTTCCGGCATTCGGGCGCCCCACCAAAGCGACTTCGAAGCCGTCGCGCAACCGTTCCGCCGCACCATAGCCGCGGACTTCGCCGGACAGCTCCGACAGCACTGCCGCCGTCAGGTCCAGGACTTCGGGGCGCACATCGACGGGCACGTCTTCGTCGGCAAAGTCGATGGTGGCTTCCAGCAGGGCAGCGGCCCGGATCAGCGACTGGCGCCAGGTCTCGGCCAACTCGCGCAGGCGGCCTTGCATCAGCGTCATCGCATGACGGCGCTGCGCTTCGGTTTCGGCCTCGATCAGGTCGGCCAGGCCTTCGACCTGCGCCAGGTCCAGCTTGCCATTCTCCAGCGCGCGACGGGTGAATTCACCCGCTTCGGCCGGGCGCAAGCGATCCTGGGCCGACAAGGCCGCCAGTACCGCGGACAGCACGGCCAAACTGCCGTGCAGGTGGAATTCGACCGATTCCTCGCCGGTAAAGCTGGCCCCTTTGGCAAAGACCACCACGATTGCTTGGTCTACGACCTCATCCTGCCACAAGATGTTGCGCAGACTGGCGCGGCGTGGCGGTGGCACGTCGCCGCACAAAACAGCACAGGCGGCCCAAGCGCGCGGGCCCGAGACCCGGACAACAGAGACCCCCGCCCGCCCGCGGGCCGAGGCCAGGGCGTAGATCGTGTCGCGCATCGCCCCGCCTGATCAGGTGTTCATCGACTCGAAGAATTCGCCGTTGGTCTTGGTCTGCTTCAGCTTCGAGATCAGGAATTCGATGGCATCGGTGGTGCCCATCGGGTTCAGGATTCGGCGCAGGACGTAGGTCTTTTGCAGGTCGGTCTTGTCGACCAGCAAGTCCTCTTTCCGGGTGCCGGATTTCAGGATGTCCATCGCCGGGAAGACGCGCTTGTCGGCGACCTTGCGATCCAGCACAAGTTCGCTGTTCCCGGTGCCTTTGAACTCTTCAAAGATCACTTCGTCCATCCGGCTGCCGGTGTCGATCAGCGCGGTGGCGATGATGGTCAGCGAGCCGCCCTCTTCGATATTGCGCGCCGCGCCGAAGAACCGCTTCGGCCGTTGCAGGGCGTTCGCATCCACACCGCCGGTCAGCACCTTGCCCGAGGATGGAACGACGGTGTTGAAGGCACGGCCCAGGCGCGTGATCGAATCCAGCAGGATCACCACGTCGCGCTTGTGTTCGACCAGGCGTTTGGCCTTTTCGATCACCATTTCGGCCACCGCAACGTGGCGGGTAGCCGGTTCGTCGAAGGTGGACGAAATCACCTCGCCCTTCACCGACCGCTGCATGTCGGTCACTTCCTCGGGGCGTTCGTCGATCAGAAGGACGATCAGGTAGCACTCGGGGTGGTTCGCCGCGACCGACCGCGCGATGTTCTGCAACAGCACGGTCTTGCCGGTGCGCGGCGGCGCCACGATCAGGGCGCGCTGGCCCTTGCCGATCGGGGCGACCAGGTCGATGATCCGGGCCGAACGGTCCTTGATCGTCGGATCCTCGATCTCCATCTTCAGCCGCTCATCGGGGTAAAGCGGGGTCAGGTTGTCGAACAGGACCTTGTGCTTGGCCTTTTCGGGATCGTCGAAATTGATCTTGGTGGCGCGCACCAGGCTGAAATACCGCTCATTCTCACGCGGGGCCTGGATCACGCCTTCGATCGAGTCACCAGTGCGCAGCGAGAATTGGCGTATCATCTCGGGGCTGACGTAGATGTCGTCGGGACCGGGCAGATAGTTCGCCTCGGGGCTGCGCAGAAAGCCGAAGCCGTCTTGCAGCACCTCAAGCACGCCGTCGCCGCCGATCTCGAAACCTTCCTCGGCATGTTCCTTGAGGATCTGGAACATCATCTCGCCCTTCCGCATGGACGGGGCGTTCTCGATCTCCCATTCCTCGGCCATGGCCAGAAGGTCGGCGGGGGTCTTGGCCTTGAGGTCCGAGAGGTTCAGGCGTTCGGTCATCGGGATATCCTTGGGCCGGCGCGCGCAAATGGGCGGCCGGGCGATCCATATGGGAATGGGAGGCGCATCGGGCCGGACGGCCCTGCTGAGGCGGCATTAAGCGCCCCGGATGGCAAAGTCAACCTTTCGCCGAAAGCCCGTCTGGCTGGCCATGGAGCTCTGCTCTTCTTCTATTGAATTAAAGAAAAAGAAAGGATGATGAATCTGTTGGGGCTGTGGAAAACGGGATTTCACCGAATGTCCCGGCATCGGCCCACAGGGCAGAGGCGCTGTGGACAACCTTGGGATATCCTTGGCCGGTTTCCAAGAGAGACAAAAATACATAGAGAAATCAGGAATCTAACGAAAGGCGCCAGATCACTTCATCCACAGGTTGCAGTGGTGGACAGCGCATCGCGCTTGGCAGTTGTCCCAAGGGTCGTGACAAGCCGGCCCACAGCAGGATAACTCTGCCCGGCGGGTCGGGTCGGTTGTCGGGGAAACCCGGGCACCCGGCTTGCCCCCGGCCAAGGCCCAGGAACAAACCGCGGATATCCCCAGATCGGCCCCCAATGATCCTTCTTGCCTCGTCCTCGGAAATCCGGCTTCAGATGCTGCGGGCGGCGGGCGTTCCCGTCACCGTCCGCCCGGCGCGAATCGACGAAGAGGCGATCCGTGCCGCACTTGAGGCCGAGGGCGCCAGCCCGCGCGATCTGGCCGATACCCTGGCCGAGATGAAGGCCCGCAAGATCGCCGAGAAAGAGCCTGCCGCCGATGTGCTGGGCTGCGACCAGGTGCTGGAGCTGAAGGGCCAGGTCTTTGGCAAGCCCGCCAGCCCCGAGGACGCCCGCGCCCAACTGGTGGCGCTGTGCGGCAAGACCCATCGCCTGCTGTCGGCCGCTGTGCTGTTTCAAAAGGGCCGCCCGGTCTGGCGCCATGTCGGCGAGGCCCGGCTGACCATGCGCGACCTCTCGGACAGCTATCTGGACGACTACCTGGCGCGGAACTGGGACAGCATCCGCCACGCCGTCGGCTGCTACAAGCTGGAGGAAGAAGGCGTGCGGCTGTTTTCCGCCATCGAGGGCGACCATTTCACCATCCTGGGGCTGCCGCTGA
>JAGPCN010000096.1 GCA_018058035.1 Fuscovulum sp. | reverse complement strand
ACCCCAAGCTGGACTGGGGCAAGGTCGTCCGCATCCGCGACCAGTGGAAGGGCAAGTTCATCCTGAAGGGCGTGCTGGACGCCGAGGACGCGCAGATGGCGGTCGACGCCGGCGCCGATGCCATCGTCGTCTCGAACCACGGCGGGCGGCAGCTGGACGGCGCGCTGTCGTCGATCCGGATGCTGCCGCAGATCGTGCGGGCGGTGGGCGGCAAGACCGAGATCTGGCTGGATTCGGGCATCCGCTCGGGCCAGGACGTGCTGAAGGCCCTGGGGATGGGGGCGACGGGCACGATGATCGGCCGCGCCTACATTCATGGTCTGGGCGCGATGGGACAGGCCGGCGTGACCCGCGCGTTGGAGGTGATCCAGAAGGAAATGGATATCACCATGGCGCTTTGCGGCGAACGCGACGTGCAGGATTTCGGCCGCCACAACCTGCTGGTACGCAAGGATTTCGAGGGCGACTGGGCCTGAGCCCAGTTGACTTGCCCCCTGCCGCGCGGAAAGCTGCGGGCGTCGAGTAGCGGGTAAGACAGTGCCGACAACTTCAAATGACACCATCTCCGGCGGCGCGCTGATCACCGACATCGACGGGCTGGCCGGCGACGACCTGCTGGTCGTCAGCTATCCGGGCACGGTTGGCGGCTTTTCGACCTATCGGATCGAGTTGCGGCTGACCGGCCCACAGCCCTCGCGGCTGGGACACTGGGACACCTCAACCTTCACCTGGGTCTGGCAGGAATTCACCGTCTCGAACATCGAGCGGCTGCGGTTCACCGGCTTCTCGGGAAATTCCTTCACTGTCTACGGCGGCACCGCATCCGACAGCCTGACCGGCGGCGCGGGCAATGACGGGCTGGTCGGCGGCGGCGGCGGCGACGTGATCTTTGGGCGCGACGGCGAGGACGTCCTTCGGGGCACCCGCGGCAGCGGCGCCGACGCGATCTACGGCGGCAATCACAACGACATCATCCTGGACGCCGACCTGACCGATACCGTGGACGGCGGCGCCGGGATCGACCGGCTGGTGCTGACCCTGGCGGGCGAACCGGCGGTCAATGCCAATCTCTCGCAGCTGATCGAAAGCCCGACCTGGACCGGCATCGAGCAGTTCGAGATCACCCTGACCTCGGGCAACGATACGCTGCGGGTGGGCGACCAGGATGTCACCCTGCGCGGCGGTGGCGGGCAAGATCTGCTGATCCTTGACCGGACCGGCCTGGGTGCCATCGACCGGGTCCAACTGCGCGATCTTCTGCCCGGGTTCGAGCGCGTGATCGTCAAGGGCAGCGATCACGACGACCAGATCAACGGCACCCGGGGCGACGATACCCTGAACGGCGGCGCCGGGAACGACACCATCGGCGGCCTTGGCGGCAACGACCTGCTGGTCGGCGGCAACGGCAACGATTTCCTGTCCGGCATCGGCCTCACCGACACCGTTTACGGCGGCGCCGGCATCGACACGGCCATTGTCGACCTGTCCGGCGCGACCACCGGCGGCGCCTTCGGCAGCGGCCGGACCTGGGGCAACCTGTCGGGGGTCGAGATCCTGTCCGGCACGCTGACCCAGGGCAACGACACGCTGTATGGCGGTGCCCAGCGGCAGGACATCCACGGCGGCGGCGGTTTCGACACGATCTACCTGGACTATTCGGTCGTGGCGAACGCGCAGAACAGCACCATGAACCTGGGCAATCTGGCCGCCCAGACGATCTGGATCGACTTCTACCCGATCTCTTACGCCGATTTCTCGCCCCGCCTGTCGGGGTGGGAGGTGTTCAGCATCACCGGATCGGTCGGCAACGACAGCATCCTGGCCGGCGCGGGCAACGACAGCCTGCGCGGCCATCTTGGCAACGACATCCTGACCGGCGGGGCCGGTGACGACCTGCTGGCCGGTGGCGACGGAAACGACCTGCTGACCGGCGGCGACGGCCTTGACCTGCTCTATGGCGGCAACGGCAACGATGCGCTGCGGGGCGACGGTGCCAATGACGTGCTGTACGGCGGCAACGGCGACGACGGTCTGTCGGGTTGGGTGCCGGGGCTGTGGGCCTATGGCGGCACGGGCAGCGACTATCTTGAGTTCGACCTGGCGACGCTGGACCAGGGCGTCACGCTGGACAGCCGGCCGGGGGCCGAAACCTATGCCTCGATCGAGCGGCTGTATGGCTGGCTGACCTCGCACGACGACGTGTTCGTGGCCTCGGCAACCCCCTTCGGCGTCGACGGCGGCGGCGGAGACGACCTGCTGAGCCTGGACCTTGCCGCGATCAGCGGGGCGAACCGGCTCTTGTTGCAGGACCGCAGCCTTGAAATCTGGCGCAGCGGCGCGCCCGGCCCGGTGCAATCCACCTTCGACAGCTTCGAGCGCCTGTGGGTCAGCGGCGCGGCGGGCAACGACACGGTCCACGGTCTGTCCGGGGATGACACGATGGCCGGCCGGGGCGGCGACGACGACCTGTTCGGTGACTGGGGCAACGACCACCTGCTGGGCGGCGGCGGCCACGACCTTATGTCCGGCGAGGCGGGCAATGACAGGCTGGACGGCGGCGCGGGCGACGACCTGCTGATCGGCGGGGCGGGCGACGACCTTCTGCTGGGACGGGCGGGCGCCGACCTTTTCCGTTTCGAAGGCTTTTTCGCCGCCGGGGCCGACACGATCATCGGTTTTTCGGCCAGCGAAGATGCCCTGTGGCTGCCCGGTGTGGATCCTTTGACCGTCAGCCTGCACATCGAAGGCAGCGACCTGGTGGTGGACTGGGGCAACGGCCAGGCGATCCTTGCCGGTGCGGCCGGCAGCACGCCGGAAATCCTGTACGGCTTCGACCTGCCATAGCCGGCCCGCGCCGGGACCTTGCAATTTGATCAAATCTCGCGCATGACGGAGGGGCAGACAAGGACGCCTTCCATGCCAGCCGACCTGATCGCCGGACTCCCCGCCGACCGCCTTGCCGCCTTTGCCGCGCGCGAGGCCGCCGCCTATGCCAAGGCCCGCCCCAAGGCCGCCAAGGCGATGGCCGACCGCGCCGGCGTCTTCCTGGGCGGGGTGCCGATGCACTGGATGGCCGATTGGCCGATGCCGCACCTGCCGCTGGTCGCCCGCGCGCATGGCGCCCGGATCGAGGATATCGACGGCCACGCGCTGGACGATTTCTGCCTGGGCGACACCGGCAGCATGTTCGGCCATTCGCCGCCCCCCGTTGCCCGCGCCATCCGCCACCAGGCCCGCCACGGCCTGACCTACATGCTGCCGACCGAGGCCGCCTTGCAGGCCGGGCAGTTGCTGACGGACCGCTTCGGCGACTTTCAATGGCAGATCGCCACCACCGCGACCGACGCCAACCGCTTTGCCCTGCGTGTCGCCCGCGCGATCACCGGGCGGCCCAAGGTGTTGGTCTTCAACGGCTGCTATCACGGCACGGTCGACGACACCTTCGTCAGCCTGGAAAATGGCGTCACCGTCACCTCTCCGGGCCTGCTGGGCCAGGTCAACGACCTGACCGAGACCGCCGTGGCCTGCGAATTCAACGACCTGGCAGGCGTCGAGGCAGCGCTGGCCAGGGGCGACGTCGCCGCGATCCTGACCGAGCCGGTGATGACCAATTCCTGCATGGTCCTGCCCGAGGCCAGCTTTCACGACGGGCTGCGGCAACTGTCGCTGAAATACGGCGCGCTGCTGATCATGGACGAGACGCACACCATCTCCTCGGGCCTCGGCGGCTATACCCGGGTGCATTCGCTGCGCCCCGACATCTTCGTGGTCGGCAAATGCGTCGCGGGCGGGATGCCGACGGCGGTCTGGGGCCTCAGCCCCGCCACGGCCAAACGCTACCTTGAGGCCAACGCCAACCGCCCCTCGGGCCGGTCGGGGATGGGCACCACGCTGTCGGCCAACCCGATGCAGTTCGCCTGCCTGGTCGCCACCCTGTCCGAGGTGATGACGCCCGGGAACTACGCCCGCATGGAAAAGGGCGCCGAGCGGCTGAGCCATGGCTTGAAGAAGGCGATCGAGGCGCATCGCGCGCCCTGGCATGTGGTGCGGGTCGGCGCGCGGGTGGAATTCATCTGCGCCCCCGGCCCCTTGCGCAACGGCACCGAAGCCGCCTTTGCCCATCAGCCCCGGGTCGAAGCCGCGATCCATACCGGCCTGATCAACCGCGGCAGCCTGATCGCGCCCTTCCACAACATGATGCTGGTTAGCCCGGCCACGCGAAAACGCCAGATCGACCGGCTGATCGCCAATTTCGACGCCATCCTGACCGACCTTTTCCCGAAAGCCGCCTGACGTGAATACCATGCCCCAGAACCCCACTGCCGAGGCCAGCCCCTCGGGTTCGACCCTTGCCGAGGCCGAGGCCTTCCTGGCCGCCCACCCCGAGATCGAGGCCTTCGACATCGTCCTGCACGATGCCAACGGCATCGGGCGCGGCAAGATCATCCGCCGGCATGAGCTGTTGTCCTTCTACAAGGGCGGGCGGCACCTGCCGATCTCGATCCTGGGCCTGGACATCTGCGGCGAGGACGTCCACGAGACCGGGCTGATCTGGGACCAGGGCGATGGCGACCTGCGCGCCTGGCCGATCCCCGGCACGCTGGTGCCACTGCACAACACCCAGCCCCCGCGCGGCGAGGTGTTCATGACCATGTACACGCTGGATGGCATTCCGATGACGTCCGACCCCCGCCACGCGCTGGAACGCCAGGTCCGCGCCCTGGCCGACGAAGGGCTGCACCCCGCCGGCGCCTTCGAGCTGGAGTTCTTCCTCTTGGACCCCGAGCGCGGGCCGGATGGCAAGATGCAGCCCGCCCGCGACGTGCTGGACGGCCGCAAGTCCAACAAGACCGAGGTCTATTCCGTCGACCACCTGCACGGGATGCTGCCGCTGTTCAGCGACATCTACGCCGGGGCCAAGGCCGCCGGAATCACCGCCGAGACGATGATCTCGGAATACGCCCCCGGCCAGTACGAACTGACGCTGCACTACCGCACCGACGTGATGCAGGCGGCGGATGACCTGATGCGGCTGAAGCGGATCGTGCGGGCGCAGGCCCGGGCGCATGGCGTGGTGGCCTGCTTCATGGCCAAGCCGAACGAGAATTACGCCGGCTCGGGGATGCATTTCCATGTGTCCATGCTGGACGACAAGGGCCGGAATGTCTTTGTCGAGGCCGAAGAGGGCCGCTGGAACCCGACCATCCTGCACGCCCTGGGCGGGCTGAAGCAGACCATGGCGGAATCTATGCTGGTCTTTGCGCCGCATGCGAATTCCTGGCGCCGGTTCGCCTCTCAGTCCTACGCGCCGGTCAGCCCGTCCTGGGGGGTGAACAACCGCTCGGTCGCGCTGCGCATCCCCGCCGGAGACATCAAGGCGCGGCGGATCGAGCATCGCCCGGCGGGGGTGGATGCGAACCCCTATCTGGTGGCGGCGACCGTGCTGGCCGGCATCCGCAAGGGCCTGCGCGAAGGCATCGACCCGGGGCCCGAAACCACCGGCAACGCCTATGCCGAAACGGCCGAGGCGGCGGCGATCCCGACCGACTGGAAATCCGCGATCGACGCGGCCCGGCGGTCCGACTTCCTCAAGGATGCCCTGGGCGAGGACATGCACCGCACCTTCACCGCAATCAAGGCGGCGGAGTATGGGCGGGTGATGCGCACGGTCAGCGAAGTGGACTTCGACCTTTACCTGCACACGGTCTAGGTAGGATGGGCAATACTGCCCATCCTACGGGCTGAAGCGACAGGCCCCGGCGCAGATCGCCGTTTCCGCCCGGATCGCCCCGGCAATCAGCGCCGGAACCCGTCCGTCCAGGCCGACCGGCGGCAGGATGCGCCCGCCGAAGCCGGCGGTCTGAAGCGCGGCGGGGATGTCGGTCTCGACATGGCCACCCGCCATGGCAAAGAACGGCAGGCAGACCGCATCCGGGCCATGGCCGGAGGCCGTCTCCAGTTGCGGCGCCTGGTCGATGAAGGCGGTGGCGGCAGGAAGGCCGGTCTCGGCGGCGATCCGGGCCGCGACATGGGCGGCGATCGCCGCGGGCACCGGCGACTTGAACGACCCGTGCGCCGCCAGCAGCACCCGCCCCGCCCCGCTTTCCCTGGCAATCTGCACCGTCAGGTCGTGAACGGCGGTCAGGCAGCCGAACGGCTCCAGCATCCGCCAGCCGGTCGCCCCCACCTCGGCCAGACGTTGCGGAATATGGACCCGGGTGAACCAGCCCCCCGCCATGAACAGCGGAAAGATCGCACCCGGCGCGCCCTGCGCCGCCTCGGCCAGCCGCCCCGGCTGGGCCAAGGTGGCGGCTGCGACCTGCCAGCCCGGCAGATGCGCCGCGACCCGGGCCGCCAGCGCCTCCAGCGCCGCCGCGGCGGGCGCGGGGTCCGAGGGCTGGCCATGCGCCACGATCAGCGCGCGTCTCATGCCCCCGCCCCCAGGCTTTCGGCGGTCACTTCGGCGCGGCAATGGTCGATGAAGGCGCGGATCGTCAGCGCCGCCCGCGCGCCCTCGGCCAGCACCAACCCCAGCCGCAAGGGATCGGCGCCCCTGAGCGGCACATGCCGCAGCCGCTGGCCATCGGGCGCCAGGTCGGACTGCGGGCTGATGTTGGCGATGGAATAGCCGAACCCGTTCGCCACCATTGCCCGCATCACCCCCATGTCGCGCGTCCGCTCGACCACGTTCGGCCGCAGGCCGTGGGGACGGAACACCTCAAGGAAGTAGTCGGTCGAGAACGGCAGGTCCAGCAGCACCATCGGATGCGGTGCCAGGTCCTGGGGGGTGACAAAGGGCTGCCCGGCCAACGGGTGATCGGGCGCGAACAGCGCGTAAGGCGGCAGCCGCACCAGCGGCTCGAAGTCGAGATCGGCGGGAATGTCCAGGTCGTAGGTCAGCGCCACGTCCAGCCGGGCCTGGCGCAGGCCCTCGAAGATCTCGGCCTGGTGGCGTTCGTACTGGCGGAAATCCACCTCGGGGTGGCGGGCGACGAAGCTGCGGCGCAGCCGCGGCAGCACGACCTGGGCAAAGGTCACCAGACAGCCCACCGACAGGGGCCCGCGCACCTGGCCGGTGATCTGGTTCGCCAACTCGTTCAGCCGGGCTGCGGCGGCCAGCACGGCCCGCGCTTCGTCCACGAACTGCCGCCCGCCTTGCGTGAGGGACAGGCCCTGGGCATGGCGGCGGACGAACAACTGCAAGCCGAACTCCTGTTCCAACTGCGCAATCGCCGCGCTGATCGAGGGCGACGAGACATTCACCCGGTCCGAGGCCGCCGCAATCGACCCGGTCTCGCCCACGGCGACCAGGTATTCCAGCTGTCTCAGGGTGAAGCGCAGCGCCATGCGCCAGACTTAGCCCCGCGCCCGAGGACGGAAAAGCCTATTCGTCGCCCGGAACACCATAGGACGGCGCCCAGTCCGGGTCCTTCGCGCGCTGGACATAGGCCGCCATCTGCGGCTGGTAGACCTCCCAGGCGCGGGCGACCTCTTCGATCGGCGTCGCCCCGTCGGACCAGTCGGCGCGCAACCAGGCGACCGGCCAGCTTTCCCGGTCGACCACCAGAAGCCCCGCCGAATGCACCGGCCCGGCCTCGCCGCCGGCATCGCGCCCCGCCAGCAACCCCGCCACCAGCCGGTCGCCGAAACTGCCCCGCGCGGCGACATAGCCCGCCAGCATCGCCGCCGGCACGCCCCTGTCGGCCAGCAGGTTGCCGCCCGCGATGGCACCCGGCCCCTCGGCCAGCGCCCAGAGACCCAGCGTGCGCGCGCCCGAATGGCTGGCCACCCGCCCCGCGGCATCGACGCACATCAACTGCCGGAACGCAATGTGCGGTGCCTCGGCCACCACCTGCGCCATCGCCTCCGGCGCGCTGGCGCCCTCCTGCATCAGGTCCAATAGCCGCGGACCCAGCGTTGGGTCGGTGATGTTCTGCGTGGCGGCCACGCCCACCCCCGCCCGCGCATGGGCGCAGCGCGCCGCAACGGCGGGCGAGGAGGACGAGATCACCATCCCGAAGGCGCCGGTATCCGGGCAACGGGCAAGCAGGGAAAAGGTCATGACGGCGCTCCTTGCGGCCAGCCCCGGGGGCGCTTCGCCCCCCGGACCCCCAGAGGATATTTGGGGACAGAAAATGAGACTGTCAGTCACCCATTTTCTGTCTTTCAAGTATCCCACGGGGGTCCGGGGGTGTGAAACCCCCGGTCCGACGGTTCAATCCGGGATGACGGCGGTCGCGTCGATCTCGACCAGCCAAGAGGGCCGCGCCAGCGCGGTGACGACGACGCCGGTCGAGACCGGATGCACGCCCTTGATGTATTCGCCCATGGTGCGGTAGACCGCCTCGCGGTGGCGGACGTCGGTCAGGTAGACCACGACCTTGCACAGGTGCTCCATCCGGCCGCCGCATTCCTCGATCAATTGCTTGATGTTCTGCATCACCTTGTGGGTCTGTTCGACCGGGTCGTGGCTGCCGATGTCCTTGGAGTCGTCCAGGTTCTGCGGGCACTGGCCCCGCAGGAAAATCATGGTGCCGCGCGCCACGACGGCCTGGGCCAGGTCGTTGTCCAGCTTCTGCTCGGGGTAGGTATCCTTGGTGTTGAACTTGCGGTGGCGGGTATGGGCCATGGGGCTTCCTTGCGGTCTTCGTTCGGGGGTTCAGGACATCTTCGCCGCGATCCAGCGGGCGAAATCGTAGTTCGGTCGTTCCAGGTGGCTTAGCGCGCCGGGGGCGGACATGCCGGCCAGAAGGCCGCGATAGACCTTCTCGACGCAGCCCTTGTCCTCGACGTTCACGTCATCGAGCAGCGCCTTTACCCCGGCCAGATTCTCGGCTGCCTTGGGGTCGGCCATCCAATCCTTGCTCATGCCACCGCCGAACAGCACATGCACCTTGCCCGGCCCCTTGGGCGTCAGCGACAGGTACCAGAAGTAGCCGGGCGTCAGGGTGATCAGCAGGCTGGGATAGATCGCCAGAAGCCAGGTGATCCGCCGGTCATCGCCTGCAAGCGTGGTGTTCGACGGATGCGCCAACGCCAGCGGCACCAGGTCGTTCTTGATGATCCAGTGATAGTTGAACGCCTCTGCTCCCTCGGGGCATTCCATCTTGTTCAGGTCGCTGGCGCCGCCGATGGTGCCGGCGTGGCAGACCGGCAGGTGATAGCTTTCCATGAAGTTCTCGGCCAGCACCTTCCAGTTGGTGTCCCAGCTGAATTCTTCGCGGAAGACCTCGGTATAGTCCTTCATCGGCAGGTGGCCGACCAGCCGGTCCACCCCCGCCAGCGTGACCGCAGGCGCGGGCGCCTCGGGGTTCAGGGTGACCATGATCCAGCCCTGCCAGTCTTCGACCCGGATCGCGGGCAGCTTGACGTCGTCCTTGCAGAAGGATTCGTTGCGCGCCATCGCGGGCGCGCCGCGCAGGGTGCCGTCCAGATTGTAGGTCCAGGCGTGGTAGGGGCAGACGATGCTGCGGGTGTTGCCGCGGCCCTCAAGCAGTGTCGACATGCGGTGGCGGCAGACGTTGGACATGCCGCGCAAGGCCCCGTCGCGGTCGCGCAGGATGATGATCGGCTCGCCCGCGATCTCCATCGTCAGATAGTCGCCGGGATTCGGCAAGGCCTCGGCCCGGCCGGCGCACAGCCATTCGCGGGCGAAGATCTGGCGCTCTTCGGCCGCGGCGAAGCTTTCCGAGACATAGACCGACTTCGGCATCGCCTGTGCCCGCTCGAACGGAACGGCGACATTGGCGCGCAGTTCTTCCAGGGCGGGGTCGTGAGCGGTCATGGCGCTTCTCCGGATCGGCGGCAGAGTTCGGCTACGGGAAATCACACTGCCGGGATTCATCTTTGGCAAAAAGGATGGAATGGCGCATCGCGGCTTAGGCACAGGCTAAGCAAAATGGCGGCGGATCGCGGCGGCGAAGGCCTCGGCCAGCACCGGGTTCGCCTCGGTTCCATAATGGATGCCGTCGATCGGACTGACCTTGATCATCGCGCCCGCGTCCAGCCAGGGCAGGCCGTTGCGCTCGGCCATGGCGGCGATGCGGGACGCCAGATGGCGCGACTTGGCCGCGCCGCCGGCGAACATCTCGGCCAGGCAGCCGACCTCCTCGATCGGCGGCGGCGCGACCACCAGGATGCCGGGCGCAGCGCCGGAAGGCCCGGCCCCGCTGGCGCGGATCACCCGCACCAGCCGCTCCAGCGACAGGGCGATGTCCATGGCGTTGACGCTGAACCGCTCCTTAAGGTCGTTGGTGCCCAGCTTCAGCAGCACCGCATCCACCGGCCGATGCGTTTCCAACAGCGCCGGCAACACCGTCAGCCCGTTGCGATGCGCCCCCTCGACCGGGTCGTCATGCACGGTGGTGCGTCCGGGATGGCCCTCGGCGATCACTTCCCAGTCCGGCAACAGCCGCTGCAACCGCCCTGACCAACGCTCGTCCCGCGAATACCGTCCCTGAAAGCCCAGGTCGGGCATCGGCATCGTGCCATGCGTGTTCGAATCGCCGTAGCACAGCAGGGTGCGGGTCATGGGGTCACCTCATAGGGCCAGTTGGCCTGGGAAAACGTGCCGCCATCGACCCAGAGCGTCTGGCCCGTGACATAGGCGGCGGCCTCGGAAACCAGGAACAGCACCGGCCCGCAGATGTCCTGCGGCGTGCCGACCCGGCGCAGCGGCGTCACCCTGGCCCAGGTCCCGGCATAGTCGCCAGCCTCAATGGCCGTGCGCTCGGTCGCGATGGCGCCGGGGGCGACACAGTTGACGCGAATGCCATGCGGACCCAGTTCCACCGCCGCGGCCTTGGTGAACTGCTCGATCCCGCCCTTCGAGGCGGTGTAGTCGATCAGCCGCGGAAAGGCCAACTTGTTGCACCCCGAGCCCAGGTTGACCACCGCGCCGCCCCGCCCGGCGGCCACCAGGGCACGGCCGAAGGCGCGGGTGTTCAGGAAGGTGCCGCGCAGGTTGGTGCGCATAACGGCGTCCCAATCCGCCGCCTCAAGGTCCAGCAGCGGCGCCCAGGTCTGGATGCCGGCGTTGTTCACCAGCACACCCGGCGCCTCGCCCGCCCAGTCAGCCGCGGCGGCGTGAAAGGCCGCCACCGCCGCCTCGTCGCCCGCATCGCTCTCCCAGCCTTTCGCGCGCCCGCCGCGGGCGGCCACCGCCGCCTCCAGCGCCGCGGCCGCTGCCCCGGCGCCCAGATGGGTAAAGGCCACCGCATGGCCCGCCCCCGCCAGCGCCAGAACCAGAGCCCGCCCGATGGCGGACACCCCCGCCGTCACGATCGCTGCCATGGCATCCTCCCCAAGACCACAGCTTACCCGCGCCACGGGAAAGGAAAACCCCCGGCCTCACTGTCGCATGCCTCCGGCGGGAGTATTTCGAAAAGAGCAATGCAGCCCGGGACTTCGCCCTGCACCAGCCTGCTCTTTGCCAAATACTCCGGGGAGCTCGAGGGGCGGCGCCCCTCGTCAGGCGACATCGGCCAAAGACACACCGCCTGCCACGCGAAAAAGACTTGCCGCGGCAGCGGCGCAATTGCTTCACCGCGGCGAAGGGCTCAGGGGATCACCTCGAAGCGGTCGACGTCGACCATGCCGTGATCGGTAATCTTCAGGTGCGGAATCACCGGCAAGGCCAGGAAGGCCAGTTGCAGGAACGGCTCCTCAAGCACCACGCCCAGCGACCTTGCGGCCGCGCGCAGGGCGACCAGCGCCTCGCGCACCTCCTCGAAGCTGCCAAGGCTCATCAGCCCCGCCACCGGCAGCGCCAGTTCCGCCAGGATGCGGCCGCCGCAGGCGACCACGAAGCCGCCCTCGATCTCTCCCAGCCGGTTCGCCGCCAGCGCCATGTCGGCATAATCCGCGCCCACCACCGCGATGTTGTGGTGGTCGTGACAGACGGTCGAGGCGATGGCCCCCTTCTGCATCCCGAAGCCCTGGACAAAGCCCGTCGCCCGGTTGCCGTTGACCCCGTGACGTTCGATCACCGCGATCTTCATCAGGTCGCGCGCCACGTCGGGGCGCTTGTCGCCATCGACCGGCGGGATGTGATAGGTCAGGTGCGGGGTGATGATCTTACCCGGCAGGATGCCGATCACCGGGGTCTGCGCGCGGTTGCCGGCAGTGCGGAAATCCTGCGGCGCCACCTTCGGCGCCTTGACGGACTGTCGCGCCACCGGCGCGGTGGTGGCGCGGCCCGCAAAGGCCGCATCGTCGACCACCACGCCCCCCGCCAGCACCAACGACGCATGGCAGCCCTCAAGGCTGTCGACCACCGCGATATCCGCCCGCTTGCCCGGCGCGATCAGCCCGCGGTCCTTGAGGCCGAAGGCCTCGGCCGCCGACAACGAGGCCGCGCGATAGACCGCCAGCGCCGGACGGCCGAGGGCGATCAGGCTGCGGATCATGTAATCCAGATGCCCGTGTTCGGCGATGTCCAAGGGGTTGCGGTCGTCGGTGCACAGGCACAGGTAGGGGGCATGGCGTTCGGTCAGCAGCGGCGCCAGCGCGTGCATGTCCTTGGAAACGCTGCCTTCGCGGATCAGCACCCGCATTCCCTTGCGCAGTTTCTCCAGCCCCTCTTCGGCCGTCGTCGCCTCATGCTCGGTGCGGATGCCGGCGCTGATGTAGCCGTTCAGGTCGTTGCCCCGCAACAGTGGTGCGTGGCCGTCGATGTGGCGGCCCCGGAAGGCCTCCAGCTTGGCCAGGCAGCCCGGGTCCTTCATCAGCACGCCGGGAAAGTTCATGAACTCGGCCAGCCCGATCACCTTGGGGTGGTCCATCAGCGGCACCAGGTCCGCCGCCTCAAGCCGGGCGCCCGCCGTCTCCATATGGGTCGAGGGCACGCAGGAGGACAATTGCACGCGAATGTCCATCAGCGTCTGCGCCGCCGAGTCGAGGAAGAACCGGATGCCGGTCAGGCCGCAGACATTGGCGATCTCGTGCGGGTCGCAGATCGCGGTGGTCACGCCGCGCGGCGCAACGCAGCGGTCGAATTCGTGCGGCGTGACCAGCGAGCTTTCGATGTGCAGGTGGGTGTCGATGAAGCCCGGCACCAGCACCCGGCCCGCGACGTCGATCTCGCGCAAGCCCCGGTAGGACCCGAAGACGCCGACGATGGTGTCGCCGCAGATCGCCACGTCGGTTTCGACCAGGTCGCCGGTGACCAGGTCGAAGACGCGGCCCCCCTTCAGCACGATATCGGCGGGGACGGCGCCGCGCCCCTGGTCGATGCGGTCGGACAACGGTTTCTGCATGGCTCACCTCTTCGCCCCCAGCAAAGCCCGAAGCCCGCGCCCCGTCCAGAGGGATTGCGCCCGCCGCCGGGGCGTGAAAGGCTGATCCTTGGAAACGCCGATGACCGAACCGCCCCCCGCCGATCAGGGCCAGGTGCCCGAACCCGCGCCCGAAGCGCCCGCCAACCGCCCGCTGCGGGGGGTTGCGTTCAAGCTGGGCTCGGTTCTGGTGTTCATCGTCATGTCGGCGATGATCAAGGCCACCGCCGACCATGTGCCGGGCGGCCAGGCGGTGTTCTTCCGGTCGTTCTTTGCCCTGCCGGTGATCGTGGCCTGGCTGGCCTGGCGGCGCGA
>JAGPCN010000095.1 GCA_018058035.1 Fuscovulum sp. | reverse complement strand
CCTGACCGCGCCGGGCTGTCCGGTGGCGGGCGAGATGCCGGGCTGGGTCGCCGACGCAGTCGAACCCCTGGCGGGCGTCAGGCAGGTCGATGTCCACATGACCTTCGACCCGCCCTGGGGCATGGACATGATGTCCGACGAGGCGCGGCTGGAACTGGGCTTCATGTAGCCCAGGCGCAGCGCTTGAGAAAATCGCATCCCGCGCCTATCTTTCGCGGCGAAGGAGATCCCAGATGTTCGGCATTCCCGGCAAGGCCGCCGTGACCCTGACCCCCGCCGCCGCGACCCAGATCGTCCGGCTGATGGCGCGCGACAATCGCGCCGGCCTGCGCATCGGCGTGAAGAAAGGCGGCTGCGCGGGGATGGAGTACACCATGGACTATGTGTCCGAGGCGAACCCGCTGGACGAGGTGGTGGAACAGGACGGCGCCCGGGTGCTGATCGCGCCGATGGCGCAGATGTTCCTGATCGGCACCGAGATCGACTTTGAATCGGGCCTGCTGGAGCAGAAGTTCACCTTCCGCAACCCCAACGTAGCCGAGGCCTGCGGTTGCGGCGAGTCGATCAAGTTCAAGGACAGCCCGGCGGCCTGAGCGGCGCCAGACCTGGCCGGACATAGCGCCCGGCCCTGATCGGCGTTGCCTCCGGCGGGAGTATTTGTCAAAGAGCAATCGCAACCTGAAGGAAAGGGTCCTGCGATGCGCAAGCTGGCGGCCGGAAACTGGAAGATGAACGGAACCTCGGCCTCGCTGACCGAAGTGCGCGCGCTTTTGGCGGCACATCCCGACCCGGCCTGCGAGATGCTGCTGTGCCCGCCTGCCACGCTGGTCGCGCAGATGGCGGGGCTGGCACGGGGCACGGCGCTGCAGGTCGGCGGGCAGGATTGCCACCCCCGGGCCAGCGGCGCCCATACCGGCGATGTCTCGGCCGCGATGCTGGCCGATGCGGGGGCCAGCCATGTGATCCTGGGCCACAGCGAACGCCGCGCCGACCATGGCGAGACCGACGCGCTGGTGGCCGCCAAGGCGCAGGCCGCCTGGGCCGCGGGCCTGGTCGCGGTGATCTGCCTGGGCGAGACCGAGGCCGAGCGCGATGCCGGCCGGACCCTGGCCGTGGTGGGGGCGCAACTGGCCGGATCGGTGCCCGATGGCGCGACCGCCGCCACCACCGTGGTCGCCTATGAGCCGGTCTGGGCGATCGGGACCGGGCGCACGCCGACGCTGGCCGAGATCGCCGAGGTTCACGGCCACTTGCGCGCCGGGCTGCGGCAGCGGTTCGGCGCCGAGGCCGAGGGGATGCGGCTGCTTTATGGCGGGTCGGTCAAGCCCTCGAACGCGGCCGAGATCTTTGCGGTGGCCGATGTCGACGGCGCATTGGTTGGTGGCGCCAGCCTGAAGGCTGCCGACTTTGGCGCCATCGTCACGGCCCTGTCGGCCTGACCGCCGGCTGCGACCCGATGGTGTCGCCCTTGGGCCAGACCCGCGCGCTGCCGCATGCGAGGCAGTCGGGATGACTGCGACCAGCCCCCCGATCCGCCCTGACAGCCGCCCAACCAATGGCCTCTTGGCCGCGAACCTAGTCTGCATGGTGTCGATGCTGATCTGGGCCGCCGGCCTTCCGGCCGCAGACCGCCTGATTCCGCTCTTGCCCGGCGACCAGTTGACCGCGCTGCGGATGGTGCTGGCGGCGGCTGCGGTCACGCTTTGCTGGATCGCGATCGAGGGCATCGGCCCGGCCCTGCGGGTGAACTGGCTGAAGGGCATCGCGGTGGGCAGCCTGATCGGCCTTGGCGCCTGGTTCCTGATCCTGGGCCAGGCCCGCGGCGGCGCGGTGACGGCGGCGGTGATCTCGTCGACCCTGCCGGTGGTCGGTATTGCGCTGGAGGTGCTGCTGGACGGCCGCCGGCTGACGCCGGCCCTGGTGCTGGGGCTCTTGCTGTCGCTGGTGGGCGGCGTGATGGCGCTGGACCTGGGCGGCGGCGGCATGAACCTGGGCGTTGGGGCGCTGTTGTGCTTCTGCTCGGTGGTCTCCTTTGCCCTGGGGTCGCGGCTGACGGTGACGGCCTTTCCACGGGAAACCCCCTATGGCCGCACGGCGGTCACGCTCAGCGGCGCGGCGGTGGCGGTACTGGCGGCCTCGGGCGCGCAATGGGCTTTCGGCGGGCCGGCGCCCGACCTTGCGGGCTGGGGCTGGGCCGACTGGGGGCGGATGGCGCTGTTTTCGGTCGGGGCCCTGGGGATCAGCCAGGTGATGTGGATCATGTCGGTCGAACGGCTGGGCATCGGCCTGTCGGCGCTGCACATCAACGCGGCCCCCTTCTACGTCATGCTGATCCTGTTCGCCCTCGGCGCGGCGTGGAACTGGACCCAGGCGATCGCCGCCGCAATCGTGGGCCTGGGCGTGCTGATCGCGCAGGGCCTTGTCCCGCTGCCGTTCGGAAGACGATGATGAAGACGCTGTCGCAATCGCCCAAGGACCCCGGGTTCGTCCAGAACCCGTACCCGTTCTACGAACGCGCCCGGCAGGCCGGGCCGTTCTTTCACTGGCAGGACTATGGCCTGACCTGCACCGGCAATTTCGCGGCCGTCAGCGCGATCCTGCGCGACCGCCGCTTTGGCCGCGAGGCGCCGCCCGAGAAGGCGCCGGTCATTCCCGCGCATCTGGCGCCGTTCTACGCCGTCGAGGCGCATTCCATGCTGGAGCTGGAGCCGCCCCGCCACACCCGCCTGCGCAGCCTGGTGCTGCGCGCCTTCACCGCCCGGCGGGTGGCCGCCCTGCAACCCGATATCCAGGGGCTGGCCGAGGAACTGGCCGAGGCCTTCCCCGACGGCCCCTTCGACCTGCTGGCCGCCTTTGCCCAGCCCCTGCCGGTGCGCATCATCGCGCGCCTGCTGGGCGTGCCGGAAGAGATGGCACCCGACTTGCTGGCATGGTCGAACGCGATGGTGGGCATGTACATGGCCGGCCGCACCCGCGAGATGGAAGACCGCGCGGTGGCGGCGACAGAATCCTTCGTGGCCTTCCTGCGCGGCTATGTCGAAGAGCGCCGCAAGCGCCCGGCCGACGACCTGATCACCCACCTGATCGCCGCCGAGGAAGCCGGCGAGCGGCTGTCGACCGACGAGCTGATCACCACCTGCATCCTGCTCTTGAACGCCGGCCACGAGGCCACGGTGCATACCATCGGCAACGGCGTGAAGGCGCTTCTGGAAAGTGCCACGCCCGCCGCGGCGCTGGCTCCGGACCGGGTGGAAGGCACGGTCGAGGAGATCCTCCGCTTCGATCCGGCGCTGCACATGTTCACCCGTTGGGCCTATGAAGAGGTCGAGGTGATGGGCCAGACCTTCCGCCGCGGCGACCAGGTGGGCCTGTTGCTGGCGGCCGCGAACCGCGACCCTGGCTGCTGGGAACGGCCGGCCGAATTCCGCCCGCAACGCCCGCCGATGCCGCTGGCAACCTTCGGCGCGGGCCTGCACTTCTGCGTCGGCGCGCCCTTGGCGCGGCTGGAACTGTTGGTGGCGCTGCCGATCCTCTTCGCCCGCCGCCCAACCCTGCGCCTGGCCGGACCACCCGCCTACGCCGACGTCTATCACTTCCACGGCCTGCAACGCCTGATGGTCACGGCCTGAAGCAATGGCCGCCTTCGGCGAAGCCTTTCCTCTCGTCGTCGGCAGTCGCCTCCTCCTCGGCTGATGGGGGGCCAGCCCCCCAAACCCCCCGGGGTATTTCAACCGGACTGAAGAAAAGGTCCCTTCATTCTGGCCGGAAATACCCCGGGGAGCTCGAGGGGCAGGGCCCCTCGTCAGGCGACATCTGCCATCCCGCGCAAACGCCAGGGAAAAACGAAAAGGACTTGCGGCGGCAGCCGCGCAATTGCTTCACCGCCGCGTCACAACGGCAGGACGGTGGTCGACTTGATCTCTTCCATGCTCAGAAGCGCGGTTACGTTGTAGATGCGCACCTCCGAGATCAGGGCCTGGTAGAAAGTGTCGTAGGCGCGGGCGTTTTTCACCCGGACCTTCAGGATGTAGTCGATGTCGCCGGCCAGCCGGTGCGCCTCCAGCACCTCGGGGCGCTCCTTCAGTGCCTTCAGGAACCTACGCTGCCAGTCGGCCTCGTGTTCCGACGTGCGGATGAGGACGAAGAAGCAGGCCTCCAGCCCCAGGGCCTCGGGATCGAGGATCGCCGTGGTGCGCGTGATCACGCCCTGGTCCTTCATCTTGCGGATGCGGTTCCAGACCGGCGTCTTCGACGACCCCACCCGGCGGGCGATCTCGTCCAGCGACTGTTCGGCATCCCCCTGCAGTTCGGACAGGATTTTCCGGTCCAGATCGTCCAGCGCGGCAGCCATTCCTGATTTCTCCCCTTCCGCGGAACCTTCGTTCCGCTACCGCGCCACTATGGAACATACGTCCTTATCTGCAAGGGCATCTGGCGGAAAACCGGGAAAATCTCCTATATTCCACCACAGGAGTTCCTGTCGCGAGTCCCGCCATGCCGCATCTTCACCCCGTCCTCTTCGTCGGCGCCGGTCCCGGTGCGGCCGATCACCTGACGCTGGGTGCGGCCAGGGCGCTGGCCGGGGCCGAGGTGGTGATCCACGACCGCCTGGTCGGCGACGAGATCCTGGCGCTTGCCCCGCCGCAGGCCGAGCGGGTGGACGTCGGCAAGGAGGGCTTTGGCCCCT
Source organism: Fuscovulum sp. (assembly GCA_018058035.1). Classification (GTDB taxonomy): domain Bacteria; phylum Pseudomonadota; class Alphaproteobacteria; order Rhodobacterales; family Rhodobacteraceae; genus Pseudogemmobacter. Next base: position 8,939 of record JAGPCN010000095.1, on the reverse strand, counting down.
CGACCCCGCAGCGCGACATCAACGCCATCCTGGTGGCCGCGGCGCAGCGCGGGCTGCGCGTGGTGCGGCTGAAGGGCGGCGATTGCGGCGTCTTCGGGCGGCTGGACGAAGAGATCGACGCGCTTCAGGCCGCGGGTCTGGCGTTCCGCATCCTGCCCGGGCTGACCACGGCCGCGGTCGCCGCCGCCGCCATCGGCCAAAGCCTGACGAAGCGTGGCCGCAACAGCGGCCTGCGCATCGTCACCGGCCATGTGATGGAGGGCTTTGCCGAGCAGGACTGGCGCGGGCTGGCCCGTCCGGGCGAAGTGGCCGCGATCTACATGGGCAAGAAATCCGCCCGCTTCCTGCAGGGCCGCCTGATGATGCATGGCGCGGCCGCCGATACGCCCGTGACGGTGGTCGAGAACGTCAGCCGCCCCGACCAGCGCATCCTGGCCGCCACCCTGTCCACCCTGCCCGCCGTGGTCGCCGAAATCCACGGCCCCGCCATCCTGCTTTACGGCCTGGCCCCCCGGGCCGCCGCCCCTGCCCTGAACCAACTGAAAGAGGCCCGCGCATGAGCCGCCGCTTCACCCCCAAGGTCGTCACCGCCAACAGCTTGCGCGAAGGCGAGGTGGTCTACCTGACGGCCGATGACCGCTGGTCGCCGTTTCACCACGAGGCCGAGCTGATCGAGGACGAGGCGCATGGACAGATGCGCCTGCTGCACGCGGCGGCGCAGAAGCTGGTGGTGGTCGGCCCCTATCTGGCCGATGCCAAGGCCGGTCCGAAGGGCCCCGAACCCACCCATTTCCGTGAAGCCTTCCGCACCCGCGGGCCTTCGAACTATGCCCATGGCAAGCAGGCGGACTATCAGAATGTATGACTATTCCGACTTTGACGAAGCCTTCGTCCGCGCCCGCGTCGCCCAGTTCAGCGACCAGGTTGCGCGCCGCCTGGACGGCAGCTTGACCGAGGACGAGTTTCGCCCGCTGCGCCTGATGAACGGCCTGTATCTGCAACTGCACGCCTACATGCTGCGGGTGGCCGTTCCCTATGGCACGATTTCCCCGCGCCAGATGCGGCAGCTGGCCCAGATCGCCGACACCTGGGACAAGGGCTACGGCCACTTCACCACCCGGCAGAACATCCAGTTCAACTGGCCGAAGCTGCCGGATGTGCCGGCGATCCTGTCCGCCCTGGCCGATGTGGGAATGCACGCGATCCAGACCTCGGGCAACTGCGTGCGCAACGTCACGGCCGATCACTTCGCCGGGGCGGCGGCGGACGAGATCGAGGACCCGCGCCCCTATGCCGAGCTGTTGCGGCAATGGTCCACCGACCACCCGGAATTCCAGTTCCTGCCCCGCAAGTTCAAGATCGCCATCACCGGCAGCCCCAATGACCGCGCGGTGACCGGCGCGCATGACATCGGCCTGCGGATGACCCGCAATGACGCTGGCGAGCCGGGCTTTACCGTGCTGGTGGGCGGCGGCCTGGGCCGCACGCCGATGGTCGGCATGGTGGTGCGCGAGTTCCTGCCGGTGGCCGACCTCTTGCCTTACGTCGAGGCGGTCCTTTCGGTCTACAACGTGCTGGGACGGCGCGACAACAAGTACAAGGCGCGCATCAAGATCACCCTGCATGAGACTGGGAAAGCTGACATTTCCCGGATGATCGAAGAGCGGTTCGCCGAGTTGCGGCCGCAGTTCGGCGGCGCCGACCAGGCCTTGTTCGCCGAGATCCGGGCCGCCTTTGCGGTGCCCGCCCTGCGCGATGCACCGACCGATGCCTTTGACGCCTTCGCCAAGGCGGACCCGGTGTTCCGCGCCTGGGCCGACCGCAACCTGACCGCGCACCGCAACCCGCAATACGCCATCGTCACCGTCAGCGTGAAGGCGCATGGCGCCACGCCGGGCGATGCCACCAGCGACCAGATGCGCCTTCTGGCCGATCTGGCCGAACGCTATGGCCACGGCGACCTGCGGATCAGCCACGAGCAGAACGTGATCCTGCCGCATGTCCACAAGTCCGACCTGCCTGCCGTGCATGCGGCGCTGGTCAAGGCGGGGTTGGGCACGGCGAATGTCGGCCTGGCCTCGGACATCATCGCCTGCCCCGGCATGGATTATTGCGCGCTGGCCACCGCCCGCTCGATCCCGGTGGCGCAGGAACTGGCGCTGCGGCTGCGCGAGGTCGGGCTTGAGGAAGAGGTCGGCCCGCTGAAGATCAAGATCAGCGGCTGCATCAACGCTTGCGGCCACCACCATGTCGGCCATATCGGCATCCTGGGCCTCGATCGCGCTGGCGTCGAGAACTACCAGATCACCCTTGGCGGCGACGCCACCGAAGATACGGTGGTGGGCGACAAGACCGGCCCCGGCTTTGCCTATGACGAGGTGACGGGCGCGGTCGAACGCATCCTGCGCGCCTATCTGGGGCTGCGGTCATCGGTCGAGGAAACCTTCCTGCAAGCCTTCAAGCGGGTGGGGATGGAGCCGTTCAAGGCCGCGCTTTACGGCGAAGGCGCGCGTGATGCCGCGTGACGCCAGAGCCGGGGGGCATCCCGGCCCGGTGGCCGAGCGGGTGGCGGCGCTGAATGCGCGCTATCGCCATCACTCGGCGACGGCCGTGCTGGAGCACAGCCTGAAGGACGACGACCTGGGCCGGGTGGCGCTGGTCAGCTCCTTCGGGGCGGAATCGGTGGTGCTGTTGCATCTGGTCAGCGTGATCGCGCCGGAAACGCCGGTGCTGTTCGTCGACACCCGGATGCTGTTTGCCGAGACGCTGGACTACCAGCGCCAGCTGGCCGAACAGCTGCACCTCTGCGATGTCCGCACCATCCGCGCCCCCCAGCCCAAGGTGGCCTTCGAGGACCCCGACGGCACGCTGCACCAGTTCAACACCGACGCCTGCTGCGCGGTGCGCAAGGTCGAGCCGCTGGAGCGCGCGCTTTCGGGCTTCGACGGCTGGATCACCGGCCGCAAGCGGTTTCAGAACGCCGACCGCGAGGCCTTGCAGTTCTTTGAAAACGAAGGCGATTTCCGGATCAAGGTGAACCCGCTGGCGCATTGGGGCCGCGAGGACCTGGAAGAATACATGGTCAACAACCGCCTGCCCCGGCACCCCCTGGTGGCCAGGGGCTATCCGTCGATCGGCTGCGCCCCCTGCACCAGCCCCGTCGCCCCCGGCGAAGACCCGCGCGCAGGGAGATGGCGCGGCCAGGCCAAGACGGAATGCGGCATCCACTTCATCGACGGCAAGGCCGTAAGAACCCCAAAGGAGAACGCGGCATGACCGTCATCGTCACCGACACCGGCTTTGCCCCTGCGCCTGCGCGGGAAATCGTGCCGCTGGCCGAACTGGCCGCCGACCAGACCGCCGTCGATCTGGCCAACACCGACGACCCTGCGGCGCTGGAAGGCATCCTGCACCAGCTGACACTGATCCGCGTCGCCTTTCCGGCCTTTTCCGACGGCCGCGCCTTTACCATCGCGCGGCGGCTGCGGCTGATGGGCTACACGGGCCAGCTGCTGGCGCTTGGGCCGGTGATCGCCGACCAGTATGCGATGATCCGCCGGGTCGGCTTTGACGGCGCCGAGATCCCCGACGAGATCGCCGCCCGCCAGCCCTGGGAGCAATGGCAGGCCCGCGCCGACTGGCGGGCGCATGACTACCAGTCGCGGCTCAGGGCCTGAGAGGCTGGACGGGCGCCTCCGAATCTTGTATGTACGCAAATGAAAATGGGTCGCAGGCCCCGGCGCTTGGCCGGGCTTCCCTTGCGGCCCACGCTCGCCTAAGGAACGCTGGACCCATGACCGAGGCCCCGACGATGGACGCCGCCCGTACCAAACCGCACCTGCCCGACGCCCAGACGGTGACCCAGGTCACGCACTGGACCGACCGACTTTTCTCGTTCCGGGTCTCGCGGCCCGCGTCCTTGCGCTTCCGCTCGGGCGAGTTCGTGATGATCGGGCTGATGGACGACAAGGGCAAGCCGCTCTTGCGCGCCTATTCCATCGCCTCGCCCAGCTGGGACGAAGAGCTTGAGTTCTACTCGATCAAGGTGCCGGATGGCCCGCTGACCAGCCGGCTACAGCACATCCAGCCGGGCGACGAGATCATCCTGCGCCCCAAGCCCGTGGGCACGCTGGTGGTGGATGCGCTCTTGCCGGGCAAGCACCTGTGGTTCCTGGCCACCGGCACCGGGATTGCGCCCTTCGCCAGCCTGATGCGCGACCCCGAGGTCTACGAGAAGTTCGAGCAGGTCATCATGATGCACACCTGCCGCACGGCGGATGAGCTGGAATACGGCCGCCAGCTGGTCGAGGGCCTGAAGGACGACCCGCTGATCGGCGAGATGGTGGCGGGCAAGCTGCTGTACTACCCGACCTGCACCCGGGAAGAGTTTCACCACATGGGCCGGGTGACCGACAACCTGGCCTCGGGCAAGGTGTTCGCCGACCTGGGCCTGCCCCGGATGAACCCCGCCGACGACCGCGCCATGGTCTGCGGCAGCCTGGCCTTCAACATCGACGTCAAGGCCATTCTCGAAGGCTTCGGCCTGCGCGAGGGCGCGAATTCCGATCCCAAGGAATTCGTGGTGGAAAAGGCCTTTGTCGGCGACGGCATCTGACCGGACGGTACGGCGCTTGAAATCCCACAGAGACTGACGTATATTAGCGTCAGTCTCTGTGAGGATACCTCCGTGAACATCGCCGCCTTCACCGAAAAGTCGCTGTTCTCGCCGCGCCTGCTGGCCGAGGAACTGCTGACCACGCAGGACGAGATCGCCCGCACCGCCGGTCTGGGGCGCGATGCCATCGCGCGCAAGGACCGGCTGGCCTCGGCCCGCACCCAGACCCGCCTGCGCGAGATGGTCGAGGTGGTGAACCGCCTGACGCCGCGCTTCGGCTCGGCGTTGGTGGCCTATGCCTGGTATCGGTCGGAACCCTTGCCCGGCTTTGGCGGCCTGACCGCGGCGCGGCTGGTGCAGGATGGCAAGTCCGAGGCGGTGATGGACTATCTGGATGCCGTGGACGCCGGCGGCTTTGCCTGAGCATCGCTTCACCGGCACCCTTTACCGCGCCCTCAATCCGCTCTGGATGCGCCAGCCGCTGTCGGGCGAAGGCGCGCGCCGGCATGGCGGGCGGTTCAACGCCCGCGGCACGCCGGCCCTTTATACGGCGCTGACCCCCGAAGGCGCGATCGCCGAGGCCAACCAGGCCGGCCGCCCGTTCGAGCCGGTGACCCTGGTCGCCTATCGCGCCGATGTGGCCCCGGTGCTGGACACAACCGACCCGGCGCAGGCGGCGGCCCAGGGGGTGGACCAAGGCGTTCTGGCCGCCGACGACTGGCGATTGCGGATGATCGAGGACGGGGCCTCGGACAGCCAGCGCCTGGCCGCGCGGCTGATCGGCGCGGGCTGGGCGGGAATGATCGTGCCGTCGTTCGCGCGCGGCGTGCGGCCCGGCGCGCGCAATCTGGTGCTGTGGCGATGGGACGGCGCCCTGCAGGTGATCGACAGCGAGGGGCGGCTGAATTGAAACGGGCCGCAGGGGGTTCCCTGCGGCCCGGTCCGTCTGCCTAGCGGCAGGGATTACATGCCAAGCGCGGTCTTGACCTGCGCGATGGTGTCGGCGACCAGCGCCGGATTGGCCTTGGCGGCCTCGACGGCGGTCTTCAGCGTGCCCTTCATCGCGTCGTCCAGCGACGAGCCGTCGATCAGCGCGATCACGGCATCGGCGTTGAAGTTCGCCGGGTCCAGCGCGGCAGCGGCCGCGGCAGCGGCATCGCCGGCGGCATCGGTCGCGGCAGCGGCAGCATCGCCCGCAGCTTCGGTCGCGGCGGCAGCGGCGTCGCCGGCGGCTTCGGTGGTCGCGGCAGCGGCGGCTTCGGCGGCCTTGGCAGCCTCTTCCTCGGCGGCCTTGGCGGCGGCGGCGGCTTCTTCCTCGGCCTTCTTCGCGGCTTCGGCAGCAGCGGCTTCGGCGGCGGCAGCGGCGGCGGCGGCGGCGGCCTCCTGGGCGGGCTTGTAGCTGAACTGGTAGTAGCCGCCAGCAGCCAGGACGATCACCAGGGCCCCGATGATAACGCTTCTGTTCATGTCGTTCTCCCATGACCGGCGTCAGGCCGGATGCCGGCGATATGGCACCTATGGGCGCGATTGAAAAGGGGAACCGGCACGAAACCCCGTGCCAGTCGGGGATTCCGCCGGTTCGGCAGGCTTGCAACAGCCCTGCATTGCCGGGTTGAACGGGGCCGGCCTTGCGCGTAGATTGCGCGCGTTTTCCGCCAACAGAACAAGGACGAACACCATAGCCCGCCGCCCGCACAACGCGCCGCCCCCCAGCCGGGATTCCGGCCCGCGCATCAACGACCGCATCCGCGCCCCCGAAATCCGCCTGATCGGCGCCGACGGCGAGAACGTCGGCGTGGTCACACCCGCCCGCGCCATGGCGATGGCCGAGGAAGCCGGGCTTGACCTGGTCGAGATCTCGCCCAACGCCGAACCGCCGGTCTGCAAGATCATGGACTTCGGCAAGTTCAAGTACGAGTCGCAGAAGAAAGAGGCCGAGGCGCGCAAGAAGCAGAAGGTCATCGAGATCAAGGAGATCAAGTTCCGTCCCGGGACCGATACCCATGACTACGATGTCAAGATGCGCTCGGTGCTGAAGTTCCTGGGCGAAGGCGACAAGGTCAAGGTCACGCTGCGCTTCCGCGGCCGCGAGATGGCGCACCAGGAACTGGGGCTTGAGCTGTTGAACCGCGTCGCCGCCGATGTGGGCGATGCCGGCAAGGTCGAGTCGATGCCCAAGCTGGAAGGCCGGCAGATGGTGATGATGATCGGGCCGAGGTAGGGCCGGCGGACATTCAGGATCATGCGGGGGTCCTTGCGGCCCCCGTTTGCGTTTCAGTCCCCGGCGTCGCGCAGGCGGCCACGGGCCGGGCTTTCCTTCAACAGCCCCCCCACCCCCATGGCCGCGATGTCGTCGCCGCTGACGGCCAGGCCGCAGGCCAGCCGCTCCAGCACCCAGTCGGCGCCGTTCAGCGCCAGGCTGCGGGCGCAGCCGGGCAGGCCGATCACCGGGCGCGCGCCCAAGTCCCCCAGGAACAACAGGTTGCCCGGATCGACCGGCATCCCGAACCGCGTGACCCGCCCCCCGGCCCGGCGCAGCGCCTGCGGCGCGGTGTCGTGCAGGTCCGAGGTGGCGCTGCCGGTCAGGATCAGCACCATCGCCCCCGGCGCGCGGGCCAGGGCGGCGGCCAGCGCCGCCTCGTCATGCGCCACCGTCTCGCAGCCCGCCAGCGCCATGCCCAAGGCCTGCAACCGCGTCTCGATCGCCCGGCGGCCCTTGCGCGACAGCTTCGGGTCCTGACCGGGCACTTCGGTCAGGATCAGGCTGGCGTCAGCCAGAACCACCGGGCGCACCCGGGCCGGCGCCTGCAGCACGCGGCAGGCCGCCTCCAGCAGACCCGCCGGAACGGCATAGCTGATGATCTTGACCGTCCCGCACAGCATTCCGGGGCTGACGCGCGCCAGATGCGGCAGCGTGGCCAGGGTGATTTCCGGGCACATGCGGTTCAGCGCCAGAATGGCGGCCGCGTCCACCTCCAGCACGCCCGGCCCCTGCGCCACCAGGTTCACCCGGCCCGAGGTCGCGGTCGACAGGGCCAGCCCCTGCCCCGCCGGATCGCTGACCAGCGCCGCCGCCAGCCGGCTGGCGGCCTCGTCCTCGGGCAGGTCGGTCGGGGCCAGTCGGGCCACCACCACCTCGGCCAGCCCGGCCGCGGCCAGTGCGGCCACGGCGGCCGCATCCAGCACCTGCCCCTTGCGCATCCGCCCCTGCGGCAGCTCGACCGAATGCGCCAGGATCGCGCCTTGCGCCTGATCCAGTGGCACCGGACCGAACTGCATCAGCCCTGCCTCAGCACTTGCGTCACCTGCGCCAGGATCGACACCGCAATCTCGGCCGGGGTCTTGGCGCCGATGTCCAGGCCGACCGGGGCGTGGATGCGGGCGATCTCCGCTTCGGAGAACCCGGCCGCCTGCAACCGTTCCACCCGCCGCGCATGGGTCTTCTTCGACCCCAGGCAGCCCAGGTAAAAGCAGCCCGACCGCAGCGCCACGCGGATCGCCGGGTCGTCCAGCTTGGGGTCGTGGGTCAGGGTGATGATGGCGGTGCGCGCATCGGGGGCCAGCGCCGCCAGCGCCTCGTCGGGCCAATCCTCCAGGATCGTCTCGCCCGGGAACCGCTCGGCCGAGCCGAAGGCGCCGCGCGGGTCGATCAGCACCGGGTCATAGCCCGCCATCCGCGCCATCGGCATCAGCGGCTGCGCGATGTGAACGGCCCCCACCACCACCATCCGCAAGGGCGGGTTGTGGATGGCGAGGAAGCGGCCATCCTCCTCCATCCCCGACCGGTCCGAGCGGAAGCGCGCATCCGCCGCCGCATCCTCTCCGGGCCGCAGCACCCGGCGGGACCAGCCCTCGGGCCGCACCTCGACCGCCAGAGCGCGGCGGGCGGCGCGGGCGGCGACCACCTCGGCCAACATCGCCTCGGGCAGGCGGTCGCCGCCCTGCCCCACCGGCTCCACCATCACCCGGATCGTGCCGCCGCAGGCCAGGCCCACCGCAAAGGCCGTCTCGTCGCTGACGCCGAAGGTCAGCATCCGCGCGCGGCCATCCTGCATCGCCTCCAGCGCCTCGGTGACCACCGCGCCCTCGACGCAGCCGCCCGAGACCGAGCCCATGATCTGCCCCTGCCCCGAAACCGCCAGCTGGCTGCCCGCCTGCCGCGGCGCGCTGCCCCAGGTTTCGACCACCGTCGCCAAGGCCGCGCCGGTGCCGGCGCGGTGCCAGTCCAGCGCGATCTCGGGGATGCGGTCATGCGCAGTGTCGGTCATCGTCGGGTCCTCCCGCCCGCGATCATGCCGCGCGGGCGGGCCTTCGGCCAGTGCCA
>JAGPCN010000094.1 GCA_018058035.1 Fuscovulum sp. | reverse complement strand
ACCAGCCAGCCCGGCGGCCGCCAGGACCTGTGCGAGATCATGGCCCGCGTCTCGACCGATGGCGGCACCAGCTTTGGCCCGCCGCGCCGGGTGGGCGACTTTCGCGGCATCTTCGTGCGCCAGCCGCCGCGGATCGGGCCACAGGGCGAATGGCTGCTGCCCGGCTTTCACTGCGTCACCCCCGCCGCGGGCCGCTGGACCGGCGACGACGACCTGGCGGTGATGCTGATCTCGCGCGATGCGGGTGCCACCTGGACCGCGGCCTATGTCCCCGACAGCCTGGGCGCCGTTCACATGAACCCCGTCGCGCCGCACAAGGGCGTCATGCCCGCCTTCTACCGCGACCGCTTTGCCGAACATGTCCGGCGCAGCCTGTCCAACGATGGCGGCCTGACCTGGACCGCGCCGCAGCCGACCGACCTGCCCAACAACAACTCGTCGGTGCAGGCCATCCGGCTGCACGACGGCCGCATCGCGATGGTGCTGAACCCGGTCAATGCCGCGATGTCCGACGCCCGCCGCGCCTCGCTTTATGACGAGATCGAGGGCGACGAGACCCCTGCCCAGGCGCAGGCCGCCCGCCCTGCCCGCCAGGCGATCTGGGGCGTGCCGCGCGCGCCCCTGACGCTGGCCCTGTCGGAGGACGACGGCGCCACCTTCCCGCAGCGGATCGAGCTGGACACCGGATCGGGCCTGGCGCTGACCAACAACTCGAAGGACGGGCTGAACCGCGAATTGTCCTACCCCTCGATCCTGCAAGACCCGCAGGGCCGGCTGCACATCGCCTATACCTACCACCGCCGCGCCATCCGCTACCTGCGGCTGGACGGGGTCTGACCGGCGCGGGGAATATTCCTCCACAAACACGACAAAGTTCAGCGTGAATTTTCCGTTGCAATAGACGACCAGTCGTGTCGATATTGATGGCAGGCCAGCAAGGCCGCCCCGCCAGCGACAGGAGAATGACGATGACCGCCTTCGCCCTTGCCTCTGCCTGGACCACCCCGGCGGTTCCCGCCGGAACGTCCGCGCCCTTGCGCCCGCTCTGCGCCGTTCGCCTGATCGACCGCGCCACCGGCAGGGTTCACCGCATCGGCGGCTGCCCGATGGTGATCTTTTCGCGCGACCCCGATCAGGTCGAGGCCGACCTTCTGCGCAACCGCGACCCCCGCCAGTGGGACGTCCGGATCGAGACGCTGCGCGACGCCGCCGCCGCGCTGCCGCTGTAACCGGCCCTGCGGCGGCCTGCGGGCCGCCGACCCCTCCGGCCAAGCCGTTGATATCGCTTGCCCCGCCGCAGCCTTCGGCGGGGACGCCGGCCCTTCCCCCCGCCCCTGCCCCGGTCTATCCTTTCGCCGTCCGGCGCCAAGGGCGCCGCAAGGAGGGACCGCATGCAGACCAGGATCGGCGTCGTCGGCGGCTCGGGCGTCTACCAGATCGAGGGGCTTGAGGGCGCCGACTGGGTCACGGTGGCAACCCCCTGGGGCGCCCCCTCGGACCAAATCCTTTGCGGCAGCCTGCATGGCGTGCCGATGGCCTTCCTGCCGCGCCATGGCCGCGGCCATGTGCATTCCCCCACCAAGGTTCCCTACCGCGCCAACATCGACGCGCTGAAACGGCTGGGCTGCACCGATGTCATCGCCGTCTCGGCCGTCGGCTCCTTGCGCGAAGACTTCGTGCCCGGCGATTTCGTGGTGGTCGACCAGTTCATCGACCGCACCTTTGCGCGCGAGAAGTCGTTCTTCGGCACCGGCTGCGTGGCCCATGTCAGCCTGGCCCACCCCACCTGCGCGCGCCTGGGCGCGGCCGCTGCCACCGCCGCCCGCGCCGCCGGCAAGACCGTGCATCAGGGTGCGACCTACCTGGCGATGGAGGGGCCGCAGTTCTCGACCCTGGCCGAAAGCCGGCTCTACCGGCAATGGGGCGCCGACGTGATCGGCATGACCGGGATGCCCGAGGCCAAGCTCGCCCGCGAGGCCGAGCTTTGCTACGCCTCGATCGCCATGGTCACCGACTACGACTGCTGGCACCCCGATCATGACGCGGTGGACGTGGCCGCGGTGATCGCCACGCTGACCGCCAATGCCGACGCCGGTCGCGCCACCGTGGCCCGGCTGCCCGCCCTGTTGGGGCCGGCCCGCGCGCCCTGCCCGCAGGGCTGCGACCACGCGCTGACCCATGCCCTGATGACCGCCCCCGACCGCCGCGACCCCGGCCTGCTGGCACGGCTGGATGCCGTCGCGGGGCGGGTGCTGGGTCCGGCATGACCGATCCGGGCCGGGTGCTGATCCTGGGGGCCGACGGCTTCATCGGCCGCCACCTGGCCTTTGCCTTGCGCGCCGGCGGCTGGCAGGTGCTGGCGCAGGCGCGCCACCCCGGCCGGCTGGCGGCGATGGGCTTTGCCACGCTGGCCGCCGATCTGGCCCACCCGGCGACCCACGACCCGGCCTTCTGGGCGCCGCACCTGCCGCCGGGGACCGCGCTGGTGAACGCGGCGGGCCTGCTGACCGGGCCCGAGGCCGCCTTTGCCGCCGTCCACCGCGATGCCCCGCGCGCCGTTCTGGCCGCGCTGCAAGGGCCGGCGGTGCTGATCTCGGCCATCGGAATCGACCGGGACGCGGGCGCCGACACCCCCTTTGCCCGCTGGCGGCGCGAGACCGAGGCGCTGTTCGCCGGCCAAACCATCCTGCGCCCCGGGCTGGTTCTGGCCGATACCTCTTACGGCGGCTCGTCGCTGTTGCGCGCGCTGGCGGCGCTGCCCTTGCGCCTGCCGGTGGTGGGTGACGGACAGCAGCCGTTCAACCCGATCCACGCCGCCGACCTGGCCGCGGTGGTGGCCGAATGCCTGGACACCCCGCCCGGACCCGGCGCCTGGCCGGTCGGTGGCCCCGAGACGCTGACGCAGGAAGGCCTGGCGCGCGCGATCCGGCGCTGGCTGGGCCTGCCCGAGGTGCCGGCGCTGCGGCTGCCGCCGCGGCTGGCCCGCGCCCTGGGACGGGCCGGCGATTGGCTGCGGGTGGGGCCGGTGTCGGCCACCGCCGTCGCTCAGCTGGGGCGCGGCGTGTGGGCCGACCCCGCCCCGCTGCTGGCCCGGCTGACCACCCGCCCGCGCGGCGTCTCGGCCTTTCTGGCCGCCCGGCCCGCCGGCACGCAGGACCTGTGGCAGGCCCGGCTATACCTGCTGAAGCCCCTGATCCGGCTGGTGCTGGCGGCGCTGTGGCTGGCCTCGGCCGCCCTGGGGCTGCTCTTGCCGGCCGAGGCCTTCCTGCCCCGCGTGGCCGGCCTGCTGCCGCCCGAGGCGCTGGTGGCGCTGGCCCGCGCCGGCGGACTGGCCGACCTGGCGCTTGGGCTGGCACTCATGCGCAACTGGCGGCCGCGCGGGGTGGCGCGGGCCCAGATCGCGCTGGTCCTGGCCTATACCGCGGGGCTGACGGTGCTGGCGCCCGCACTGTGGCTGGACCCGTTCGGCGGCCTGCTCAAGAACCTGCCGGTGCTGGCGCTGATGCTGGCCCACCTGGCCCTGGCCGAGGAACGGTGATGGACCCCGACCTGGTGAAGTGGCTGCATGTTCTTTCGGCGACGGTGCTGTTCGGCACCGGCATCGGCACGGCGTTCCAGATGGTGCAGGCGATGCGCAGCGACCGGGCCGAGGTGGTGGCGGCGGTCGGCTCGGCCGTGGTGCTGGCGGATTGGCTGTTCACCCTGCCGGCCGGGATCGCGCAGCCCGCCACCGGCCTGTGGCTGGCGCATCTGAGGGGCTGGGACCCGGGCGCCGACTGGCTGCTGGCGACCTATGTCCTTTATGTCGTGGCGCTGGCGGCCTGGCTGCCGGTGGTCTGGCTGCAATACCGCATCCGCGACCTCTGCCGCAGCGCCGGCCCCGGCCCGGTGCCCGCCCCGGCGCGGCGGCTTTACCGCGTCTGGTTCGCGCTTGGCTGGCCGGGCTTCGGCGCGCTTGTCGCGGTCTTCTGGCTGATGATATCGAAACCCGACCCCCTGTTCTGAGAGCGCCATGGCCAAGACCGTCAAGGACTACATCCGCACCATCGTCGACTTCCCGCACGAGGGAATCCTGTTCCGCGACGTGACCACCCTCTTCGCCGACCCGCGCGGCTTCCGGATGTGCGTCGACCAGCTGTTGGCCCCCTATGCGGGCCTGCGCATCGACAAGGTCGTGGGCCTTGAGGCGCGCGGCTTCATCCTGGGCGGCGCGGTGGCGCACCAGTTGTCGACCGGCTTCGTGCCGATCCGCAAGAAGGGCAAGCTGCCCGGCCAGACCATCTCGCAGGCCTACAAGCTGGAATACGGCGAGGCGGTGGTCGAGGTGCACGACGACGCCATGCGCCCGGGCGAAAAGGTGCTGCTGGTCGACGACCTCCTGGCCACCGGCGGCACCGCCGAGGCCGGGATCCGGCTGGTCGAACGCCTTGGCGCCGAGATCATCGGCTGCGCCTTCGTGGTCGACCTGCCCGACCTTGGCGGCCGACGCAAACTCGAGGCAATGGGCATGGAGGTCCATGCCCTCTGCGCCTTCGAGGGCCTGTAAACGGCGTTAACCCCGCGCTAACGGGAATCGCCCTAAGCCTGTGCGCGTCGGGTCTACCCAACCCGGCTGACGCGCTGCTTGCACCACACGTCACCAACACCCCCCCGCCCCGCCGGCATCCCACCGGCGGGGCGCACCGTTTCGGCCGGTGAAGCAATGGCCGCCTGACGGCGAAGTCTTTCCTCTCGTCGTCGCGCAAGGCGCTCCTCCTCGGCTGATGGGGGGCCAGCCCCCCAAACCCCCTGGGGTATTTCAACCGGACTGAAGGGGCATGGGCTTCATTCTGGTGAAAATACCCCGGGGAGCTCGAGGGGCAGGGCCCCTCGTCAGGCGACATCGGCAAAGGGAACCGTCGCCAGCCAAAACGAAAAAGGCTTGCGGCGGCAGCCGCGCTATTGCTTCACCGCCCTCAGCGGGTGCGGATCTCGCCCGCCTCGACGCGCAGCCGGGTCTCGAACGCGCGGCTGATATGGGTCCGCAGCGCCTGCCAGGCGCGGTCTCCGTCGCGGGCGGCGATCGCCGCGACGATCTCGTCGTGTTCGGCCAGGGCCACCTCGTCGCGGCCCTCGGCCGCGAAGGACGTGTTCGCCATCAGCGCCATCGACCGATGCACCAGGTCCAGCTGCTGCACCAGGAACCGGTTGTGCGAGGCCAGGTGGATCTGCTTGTGGAACCGCTTGTTCGCCCGGCTCAGCGCCCTCGGATCGCCGCCGACCAGGGCGCGATCCTCGGCCACCATGCTTTGCAGCACCCGCACTTCCTCGTCCGTCGCATGTCGCGCCGCCAGCCTGGCGGCGAGACCCTCCAGCTCGGTCCGCACCGCGTAAAGTTCGGCCAGCTGGTTGTGGTCCAGGCTGGCCACGATCAGGCTGCGGCCGTCGCGCGTCAGCATCGCCTGGGTTTCCAGCCGTTGCAGCGCCTCGCGCACCGGGGTGCGCGACACCCCCAGACGTTCGGCCAGTTCGCTTTCCACCAGCCGGTCGCCGGGCTTGTAGGTTCCGCCCTCGATCGCCTCGAGGATCAGCGTATAGGCATCCTTCTGCACGTCCGTCCGGCCTTCCCTGTCACGTCCCCGTTACCGGGGCGGTCTCTGGCGCGCACCCTAGACCCCGCCTCCGCCCCGATCAACCCTTCCCAAGGCCGCCCCCGCGGCCTAGAACCGGACCCATGCCGCGTCGCGATTTCTCACATGTCACCACCTGGGTCTTTGACCTGGACAACACGCTTTACCCGCCCTCGATGCGGCTCTTTGACCAGATCGAGGCGAAGATGACCGACTGGGTGATGCGCCGGCTTGAGGTGACGCGCGCCCATGCCGACCACCTGCGCGCCACCTACTGGTCGCTTTACGGCACCACGCTGGCCGGGCTGATGCATGAACATGGCATCCAGCCCGGCGACTACCTGGACGCGGTGCATGACATCGACTTCTCGCCGCTGGCGCCCGATCCGGTGCTGGCCGGCCGGATTGCCGCCCTGCCCGGCCGCCGCATCGTCTATACCAACGCCGATGTGCGCTATGCCGCACGCGTCTTGGCGGCGCGCGGGCTGACCGGGCTGTTCGACGCGGTCTACGGGGTCGAGGAGGCGGGCTTCGTCCCGAAGCCCGAGCGCGCCGCCTTCGAGCGGGTCTTTGCCCAGGACGGACTGGACCCGACGCGTGCCGCGATGTTCGAGGACGATGCGCGCAACCTGGCCGTCCCGCATGCACTGGGCATGCGCACCGTCCACATCGCCCCCATCCGCGACCCGGCGCCGCACATCCACCACCATGCCGAGGATTTGGCGGACTTCCTGGGAAAGATCGTCTGAAGTTATATCCTGGATGCGTCATTCCGCCCCGTTCCCGCGCTGCGGGGCCGCTCCTATCTGCCATTCCACAGCAGCCAGGAGAAACAGATGACGATGCTTGCCGACACCCGCCGCCCGCCGCTGACCTGGCGCCTGTTGACCGCGATCCCCGTGGTCGGCCGGATCGCCCGCGAGATCTCGCACGATGCCGAGAACGCGCTTTACGGGGTGATCATCCTGATGACGGTGCTGATCCTGGCGGCCAAGGCCTGGGGCATCTTCGTCTTCACCCTGGCCGCGCTGGCCGCCGTGCCGGTGATATTCGCCTTCTTCATCTGGATCTGCTGGCCGTTCCCCAAGGCCGACTGATCCGGGCCCCGGCTGGGGCGCTTTGTCGCTTCGCTTTCGCCCGGCGCGGGCCTATCTTCGCCGCCAAAGGGGAAGGGCATGAAGACCACGACCGACATCCTGGTGTCCGGCGGCGGCATCGCCGGGCTGACCGCCGCTGCTGCCTTTGGTGCGGCGGGGTTCAGCGTGATCTGCGTCGACCCCCAGCCCCCCGTCACCAGCGAATCCGCCGCCGGATCGGACCTGCGTACCACCGCCTTCCTGCAACCCTCGATCCCCGTGCTGCAGGCCGCCGGCCTGTGGGAACGGCTGCAGCCCTTTGCCGCGCCCCTGCAGGTGATGCGCATCGTCGATGCCGGCGGGCCCACGCCTGACCCCCGCATCGTCAAGGACTTCGATGCAGGCGACATCTCGGACCAGCCCTTCGGCTGGAACCTGCCGAACTGGCTGTTGCGGCGCGAGATGGCGGCGCGGCTGGCCGAGATGGCGAACGTCAGCTTCCGCCCCGGCACCGCCACCACCCGCCTGCTGACGCGCGAGACCGAGGCGCTGGTGACGCTATCCGATGGCTCGACCGTCGCCGCACGAATGGTTGCCGCCGCCGATGGCCGCAATTCCACCATGCGCGAGGCGCTTGGCATCCCGGTCAAGACCCTGCGCTACGGGCAAAAGGCGCTGGCCTTCGCCGTGACCCACCCGATCCCGCATGGCAATGTCTCGACCGAGATCCACCGCTCGGGCGGGCCATTCACGCTGGTGCCGCTGCCCGACCGCGAGGGCGTGCCCTCCTCGGCCATCGTCTGGATGGAGACCGGCCCCGAGGTCGCGCGCCTCGCCGCCCTGCCGGTGGCGGAATTCGAGGCGGCGATCAACACCCGGTCCTGCCACATCCTGGGGCCGCTGACGCTGGCCAGCCGCCGGACCACCTGGCCGATCATCAGCCAAATCGCCGCGCGGATGGCGGGAGAACGCACCGCCCTTCTGGCCGAGGCCGCCCATGTCGTGCCGCCGATCGGCGCGCAGGGGCTGAACATGAGCCTCGCCGACCTGCGGGTGCTGCTGGACCTGGCCGCGCAAGACCCCTCGGACCTCGGCTCCTGCAAGATGCTGGATGCCTACCACCATGCGCGGCACCGCGAGGTGCAACTGCGCGTCACCGGCATCGACGCGCTGAACCGCGCCTCGATGATGGGGGCGCCCGCCTTGCGCAACTTGCGCGCGGGCCTTCTGGACACGCTCTACTCCATCGCCCCGCTGCGCCGGACGATGATGCGCGCGGGACTGGGCGTGCGCTGAACCAAGGCTCGTCGATGCCTTCGGCACTCCTCGCCGCCCCGCGACGAGAAGGCGAAGCCGAACGAGGAGCCGCCCTAAAGCACCGCCTCGACCGCGCGCGAAAGCCGCGCCACCGTGCCGTCGACGTCCTTCAGCTTGTCCAGCCCGAAAAGCCCGATGCGGAAGGTGCGGAACTCCGGCCCCTCGCCCACCTGCAAGGGCACGCCCGCGGCGATCTGCAACCCCTGCTCGCGGAACTTCGCACCGCTCTGCACCGCCGGATCGTCGGTATAGCTGACCACCACGCCCGGCGCCTTGAACCCTTCGGCCGCGACCGAAGCCACGCCGCGGCCCTCGAACATCGCCCGCACTGCCCGGCCCAGGGCCCATTGCGCGGCCTTCGCCGCCTCGAACCCCATCGCCTTGGTCTCGGCCATCGCATCGCGGAACCCGACCAGCGCATCGGTCGGCATCGTGGCATGATAGGCATGCCCGCCACCTTCATAGGCCGCCATGATCGCGCGCCATTTCTTCAGGTCCAGCGCGAAGGAATTCGACGCGGTCTCCTCCAGCTGCTTCTCGGCCAGCGGCGACAGGACCACAACCCCCGCGGAAGGCGAGGCCGACCACCCCTTTTGCGGCGCGCTGACCAGCACATCCACCCCGGTCGCCGCCATGTCGACCCAGATGCAGCCGCTGGCGATGCAGTCCAGCACCATCAGCGCCCCCACCTCATGCGCCGCCGCCGCCACCTTGGCGATATAGTCGTCCGGCAGGATGATCCCCGCACTCGTCTCGACATGCGGCGCGAACACCGCCTCGGGGCGGACCTCGCGGATCTTCGCCACCACCTCCTCGACCGGCGGAGGCGCATAGGGCGCGCGCGGGTCGTTGCCCACCTGGCGCGCCATCATCACCGTCGATTCCGCCGCAAAGGCCCCGGCATCGAAAATCTGCGTCCAGCGAAAGCTGAACCAGCCGTTACGCACCACCAGCACCCGGCCACGGCCGAACTGCCGCGCCACCGCCTCCATCGCATAGGTGCCGCCGCCCGGCACCAGCGCCACCGCGCTGCCCTTGTAGACCTCCTTCAGCATCCCCGAGACATCGCGCATCACCTGCTGGAACCGCGCCGACATGTGGTTCAGGCTGCGGTCGGTGAAGACCACCGAGAATTCCTCAAGCCCCTCGGGGTCGATGTGGGCGTGCAATCCGGGCATGGGTCTTTCCTCCTCGCGGTCACGGGTTCCGCGCGTCCGGCGCGGCCTCTTGCCGATTTCACCCTTTTCTGACGCGGGCTTCAACCGCACTTGCGCTACACTGCCGACATTTCAAGCACAGGAGATTGCCATGAAGCTCGGGATCGTCGTCGGCCACACCAATGCCGACAAGGGCGCCGCCAGCCCCCACCTCGGCCAGCAGGAATACACCTGGAACTCGGACCTTGCCGCCCGGATCGAGCGGCTGACCTCGCCGGTCGCGCGCAAGACCTTCTTCCGCGACGGCGGCGGCATCGCCGGGGCCTACGCCGCCTCCGACGGCTGGGGATCCGACATCACGGTCGAACTGCACTTCAACTCGGCGCACAGCCAGGACGCCACCGGCACCGGCATCCTCTATCACGCCGGCTCGGCCCGCGGGCGCAAGCTGGCCGGCCTTCTCTTCACGCGCATCGACGCGGCTCTCGGCCTTGGCGCCTGGCCCCGCGGCACCGGCGGGGTGGTCACGCCGTTCCAGGCCTCGGGCCAGCAGATGCGCGGTCAGGGCTCGCTCAGCGCCGGCCGCGCCGCCGCCACCCTGATCGAGCCCTTCTTCGGCTCGAACCCCGCCGATTGCCAGAAGGCCGCGCAAGCCAAGGACGCGCTGGCCCACGCCATCCTTCAGGCCGCCGAGGACTTCTTTGCCTAGGCCGGTCCGCTGACCCGGTGGATGGCCCGCGCCAGCCAGTCCGGGTTCACCTCCACCCCCCAGCCGGGCGCGTCGGTCACCACGGCGTGCCCGTCCTCGATCCGGAAGGGGTCGCCCAGGAACAGCCCCTCCTGCCAAGGATAATAGTCCGGCCCCTCGATCGAGACCTCCAGGTATTTCCCGGCGTTGGGAATTGCCCGCAACAGATGCATGGTGCAAATCGTCACCAGCCCAAGGTTCGCCGCATGCGGCGTCACCGGCAGCCCCGCCGCATGGCCCATCCGGCACACCTCCAGCGTGCGGCAGATGCCGCCCATGTACATCACGTCGGGCTGCAGGATGTCCACCGCGCGATGCTCGATCATCAGCCGCCAGCTTGAGACCTCGCAGTCCTGCTCGCCCCCCGCCACGTCGATCGCCAGGGCGCGGCGCACCTCGGCGGTCTGGTCCACCTCCCAATAGGGACAGGGCTCTTCGAAATGGCCGATGCCATGATCCTCCAGCATCCGCCCCACCGCGATGGCGCGTTTCGGCGAAAAGCCGGAATTGCCGTCGACCAGCTTGTCGATCCCCGCGCCCAAGGCGCGCGCAACCACCGGAATCACCGCCTCGGTCCGCCCCGGCCATTCGTCGACATCGCGCCCGCACTCGGCCCCCACCCACCACTTGAACGCGGTATAGCCCCGCTCGTCGCGCAACCGGCACAACCGCGCGGCCTCGTCCTCGGGCGATATGTCGCGCCTCATGCTGCTGGCATAGGCCCGCACTTTCCCAGGCGTGCCACCCAGCAATTCCACCACTGGCTTGCCCGCCAGGCGGCCGCGCAAATCCCAGACCGCGGTGTCCAGACCCGCCTGGGCCCGCCGCAGGTAACTGCCCGGAAACTTGTGCTCGCGCTCGGAAATCCGCGCCAGGGTGTCCTCCAGATCCGCGACCCGGCTGCCCAGGGCATGCGGCGCCACCTGCCGGTGGAACACCTCGGCCGTGATATCCGCCTGATAGGTCGAACACTGCCCCCAGCCCACCTCTCCGCTGTCCGCCGTGGCACGGACGAAACAGACGAACTCGGTGCCAAAGGTCTCCAGCTTTGCAATCCGCATGGCCCGCCCTTCATTTCGGCCCAAATACCCCGGGGGTGCCGGGGCTGGCCCCCGCCGCTTGGCCTACCCCAGGGGACCCGGTCGCCGTTCTTCCGTCAACAGCACATTCGCCTCGACGTTGCCGACCCCTGGCAAAGTCATGATCCGCCGCCGCAGCACGCGCTCGAAGTCGCTCAAATCGCGGGCCACCACCCGCAGCCGATAGTCGAACAGGCCCAGCACATGCTGCACAACCTGCACCTCGGGAATCGCCGTCACCGCGCGCTCGAAATCCTCCAGGCTGACGCGCCCCTTGGTCGCCAGCTTCACCCCCAGGAAGACCGTCACGCCGAAGCCAAGCGCGGCGCGGTCCACCTCGACCCGGCGCCCGGCCAGCACGCCCGCTTCCTCCAGCCGCCGCACCCGGCGCCAGGCGGCGGGCTGGCTCAGCCCCAGCCGCCGCCCCAACTCGCCCGCCGACAGCGTGCCATCGGCCGCCAGCGCCCGCAGCAAGGCCCGGTCCAGGTCATCCAGGTCGATCACGCCGATGGTCACAGCGGCAACCCCGCGCTGTCCTTGATGGTCGAGACCAGCATCAGGGCCTCGACCTCGGCGATATGCGGCAGCGCCAGGATGCGGTCACGATAGATGCCCGTCCAATGCCCCATGTCGCGCGCGATCACGGTCAGCCGCACGTCCACCCGGCCCAGAAAGGTCTCGATCCCGATCACCTCGGGCACCTCGCGCGCCGCCGCGATGAGTTCGTCAAAGGCGCGCGGGTTGGTCTTGTCCAGGCTGAACCGCAGGCTCACCTCGACCGCATAGCCAAGCGCGCGCCAGTCGATCACCGCCGCCTCGGCCCGGATCACGCCGGCCGCCCGCATCCGCTCGATCCGCCGCCACAGCGTCGCCGCCGTCACGCCCGCCCGTTCGGCCAGCGCCGCCCGCTCTTGCCCCGGTTCGGCCAGCCAGTGCCGCAGGATGCGCCGGTCGGTTTCGTCCACCTGCATGATTTTTCCAGACCTCAGCCGTTCCGCGCATGAGTTTTCGCAGAAAACTCGTATGCCGTCAAAGAATGCACGGCTCGGCGCCAGAAAATCCCTATCTTGCGGCCATCAACCCAATGGAGGACGCCATGCGCGTTTACTACGACCGCGACTGCGATGTGAACCTGATCAAGGACAAGAAAGTCGCCATCCTCGGCTACGGCAGCCAAGGCCACGCCCATGCGTTGAACCTGCGCGATTCCGGGGCGAAGAACCTGGTCGTGGCGCTGCGCCCCGGCTCGCCCTCGGCCAAGAAGGCCGAAGGCGAGGGCCTGAAGGTGATGGGCATCGCCGAAGCCGCCGCCTGGTGCGACCTGATCATGTTCACCATGCCCGACGAACTTCAGGCCGAGACCTACAAGAAATACGTCCACGACAACCTGCGCGAAGGCGCCGCCATCGCCTTCGCCCACGGCCTGAACGTCCACTTCGGCCTGATCGAGCCGAAAAAGGGCGTCGACGTCATCATGATGGCGCCCAAGGGCCCCGGCCACACCGTGCGCGGCGAATACACCAAGGGCGGCGGCGTGCCCTGCCTGGTGGCTGTCCACCAGGACGCGACCGGCAAGGCGATGGAAATCGGCCTGTCCTATTGCTCGGCCATCGGTGGCGGTCGTTCGGGCATCATCGAGACCAACTTCCGCCAGGAATGCGAAACCGACCTCTTCGGCGAACAGGCCGTCCTCTGCGGCGGTCTGGTCGAGCTGATCCGCATGGGCTTCGAGACCCTGGTCGAGGCCGGCTACGAACCCGAAATGGCCTATTTCGAGTGCCTGCACGAAGTGAAGCTGATCGTGGACCTGATCTACGAAGGCGGCATCGCCAACATGAACTACTCGATCTCGAACACCGCCGAGTACGGCGAGTATGTCTCGGGCCCTCGCATCCTGCCTTACGATGAGACCAAGGCCCGGATGAAGGCGGTGCTGCGCGACATCCAGACCGGCAAGTTCGTCCGCGACTTCATGCAGGAAAACGCCGTCGGCCAGCCCTTCTTCAAGGCGACCCGCCGCATCAACGACGAGCATCAGATCGAACAGGTCGGTGAGAAACTCCGCGCGATGATGCCCTGGATTTCCAAGGGCAAGATGGTCGACCGCTCGCGCAACTGACACTTCAGGGAGGGGCATCGCTGCCCCTCCCCCCCCTTCCTCGGGCCGAAAGAATTCCGATGTCCAGCAGCCAGCGCCTGTGGAACCTGATGTCCCGCCTCGGCCTGGGGCGGCGCGGCTTCGTCACGCCCTATGCCTATCTGGCCTCGTCGCCCTGGGATGTGCCCGACTACCCCGAGGTTCGTGCGCTGTTCGACGCCTGCCGCCCGGCCTTTGCCGCCTTCCTGGCTGACATCCGTGCCCAGGATGCGCGCTTTGCCGGCTTTGACCGCGGCACGCCGCGGCCTGACTGGCAGACCGGCTACCTGACGCCGCTGGACGGCGCCGCGATCTACACCGCGGTGGCGCGCTGGCGCCCGGCCCGCATCATCGAGGTCGGCTCGGGCAACTCCACCCGGTTCATGGCCCGCGCCGCGGCCGACCACGCCACCGGCACCGCCATCACCTGCATCGACCCCGCCCCCCGCATCGGCATCGCGGATCTGGGCGTCACGCTGAACCGCCGGGTGCTGTCGGTGGCCGACGTGCCGCTGGCCGAAACGCTGGCCGCCAACGACATCCTGTTCATCGACGGCAGCCACCTTCTGCAACAGGGCTTCGACCTGGACATCCTGT
>JAGPCN010000319.1 GCA_018058035.1 Fuscovulum sp. | reverse complement strand
ACCAGCGCATCAAAGGACGGCATAGGCATCGCGCATCCCCCCCTTGATCCCGGCCTCGCGCAGCACCTCGGCCGCCGCATTGCGCCCCGGTGCGCCCATCACGCCCCCGCCGGGGTGGGTGGACGACCCGCACATCCACAAGTCCTTGATCGGGCTGCGATATTGCGCATACCCAGGCACCGGGCGGTTGAACAGAAGCTGGTCGAATGTCAGTTCGCCCTGAAAGATGTTGCCCTCGGTCAGGCCGACCTCTGCCTCAAGTTCGCGCGGGGTCCGCACCTCGACATGCAGGACGCGGTCGCGGAAGCCGGGCGAATAGGCCTCGATCTGCGACAGGCAGGTGTCGCGGAAGGCGTCGCGGTCGGCATCGGTCCAGTCGCGGCCCTCGATCCTCGGCGGGGCGTATTGCACGAAACAGGACATGAAGTGCTTGCCCGGCGGCGTCATCGTCGGGTCGATCATGGTGGGGATCATCACGTCCTGGAACGGATCGCGGCTGAACCGCCCGGCCTTCCAGTCGTCATAGCCGCGCTCCATCTTCTCGATGGAATCGGTGAAGTGCAGGTCGCCCTTGATGTTCGGCGCGCCCTTTGGCAGGGCCGGAAAGACCGGCGCTGCGTCCAGCGCGATGTTCAGCTTGCCCGAGGATCCGCGGATCTTGAACGCCTTGACGCGACGCACGAAATCCCCCGGCAACTCGGCCTCGTCGACATGGCTCAGGAAGGTGCGCTTGACGTCCATGTTGGACACCACCCGCCGCGCCCGCAGCTCATCGCCATTCGCCAGCACCACGCCCACGGCGCGGCCACCCTTGACCAGGATCTTCTCGACCCCCTGGCCCGTGCGCACCTCTCCCCCCGCTGCCTTGAGCGACTGGGTCAGCGCCCGCGTGATCGCCCCCATGCCGCCGCGCGCAAAGCCCCAGGCGCCGACATTGCCATCCACGTCGCCCATGTAGTGATGCAACAGCACATAGGCCGAGCCGGGCGACATCGGCCCAAGCGCGGTGCCGATGATGGCCGAAACCGCAAGATAGCCCTTGATCACCGGGCTTTCGAAATATTCGTCCAGGAAATCGGCGATCGACATGGTCCAGAACTGCACCATGCGGGCGCGCATCGCTTCGGACAGCGCGCCCATCTGGCGGCCCAGCCACACCAATTCGGACAGATCGCGCGGCCGGAACGAGGACGGGTCCGGCGGGGTGCGCATCAGCATCGGCCGGATGAACCGGCAGAACCGCAGGATGTCGCGGGCGTAGATGTCGTAGGCCTCGGCGTCACGCTTAGAATGGCGGGCGAATTCGCGCCGGTTGGCATCGTGGTCGCGGTACATGCCCAGGTAGCCGCCGCCCTCCTGGAACACCGCGCCGCCCTCATAGGGCAGGATTTGCAACCCGTGCCTTGGCAATTCCAGGTCGCGCATGATTTCGGGGCGGAACAGCGACGAGACGTAGGAGCAGTTGGAATAGGTGAAGCCCGGATACAGTTCCCGGCTGACCGCCGCGCCGCCGATCCAGTCGTTCCTTTCGACCACGCAGACCTTCAGGCCCGCCCGCGCCAGATAGCCGGCCGCCACCAGGCCGTTGTGGCCCGCACCGATGATGACGGCATCCCAGGTCACCGCGCCTCCTCGGTCACTGCGTGCCTCGTCGGGGCCTGTCCCGCGAAGAGCAAGCGCAGCGTCGCGATGAGCCGCCCGCCGGGAAACCCCGCCTCCTCGGTCACTGCGTGCCTCGTCGGCCCTGTCCCGCGAAGAGCAAGCGCAGCGTCGCGATGAGCCGCCCCCGGGGTCATTCCGCCACCAGCCGCCCTTCGGCCTGATCCTGCAGGGTCAGGTCCACCGCCACCTCGACCGCCTTCAGCGTGTCGGCCAGGCACCCCGCATCCAGCCCGTGCGCCTCGCACATGAACCAGGGCTCGCGGCTGTCGGGTTCGACGATGATCCCCAGATCGTGCAGGTAATGCGCCATCCGGTCGTAGAAACTGTAGTCGCTGGTCTTCCAGGCGCGGTAGTTGTCGGGCGGCTCTGCGTCGAAGAAGATGCCGAACATCGACGGGTGGCCGGAAAAGCTGTGGACGATCCCGCGCGCCGACAGGATCGCGGAGATCCCCGCCATCAGGCGCTCGCCATATGCCGCCAGGGTCTCCAGCGCGGGCGTTTCGTCTAGGATGCGCAGGCATTCGTCGGCCGCAGCCAACGACACCGCATGCGCGGTATAGGTGCCGCCATGCGACGCGCCGCCGTAGCGGAAGCTGCGCATCACCTCTTCGCGGCCCGCGACCAGCGCGATGGGGTAGCCGTTCGCCACCGCCTTGGCGAATGTGGTGATGTCGGGGCGCACGCCCAGCAACCCCTGCACGCCCCCCTTGCCAACCCGGAACCCGGTCTTCACCTCGTCGATGATCAGCAGCACACCGTAGCGGTCGCACAGGTCGCGCGCCAGTTGCACATATTCCCTGCGGGCCGAGATGGCGCAGCAATTGCCCTGGATCGGCTCGATCAGCATCGCCGCCAGCCTCTCGCCATGGGCCTTGAACGTATCCTCCAGCCGCTGCAGGTCGTTCATCGGCACCAGGTGGGCCAGCTTCTTCACTGTCGGCGGAATGCCCTTGCCATAGGGCACCACATCGGGGTCGCCGTTCGAGCCCGGCGTCCAGCCCTCCATGTCGGCCATCCACATCGCGGCATCGAACAGCCCGTGATAGCCGCCCTCGACCAGCAGATATTCCTCGCGGCCCGTATGGGCGCGGGCCAGCCGCAGCGCCGCCATCACCGCCTCGGTGCCCGAGTTGGAGAACCGCACAAGTTCCGCCGCCGGCACCATCGCGGCGATGCGGTCGGCCACCGTCAGCTCCATCTCGGTCGACAGCGCGAAGACGCCGCCCACCTCCATCCCCTTGCGCGCCGCCGCATCGACCCGGTCGTCGGCATAGCCCAGGATCGCCGGGCCATAGCCCAGCCGGTAGTCGACGTAAGGATTCCCGTCGATGTCCCAGACCCGCCCGCCCTTGCCGCGCGCCACATAGATCGTGCGGTCGTCGCCCCAGTATCGGAAGGTCGACGACACCCCCAGCGGCAGCCGCCGCACGGCGCGGGCGAATTGTGCGTTGGATTTCGTCAGGTCGCGGCGGGGTGCCGCGGTGGTCGGGGCGGGCATGGGGCCTCCTCTCGGGGCTTCGGATGGCCCAGCCTGTCACGCCACTGACTGAGTTGTCAATCAAAGCGACGAATCCCCTTTTCATCTTCAGCGCATCCGCTAGAACCCCCATGGAAAAACCGCGTCCCGCCAAGGAGGACGGTCGTGCCCGAACCCGATCCCGAACCGCCTTCCGCAGCCGAGCCGCCCCGCCCGCCCCGCACCATGAGTCGCGAGGCCCGCCGCGCCCAGATCATCGAGGCGACCATCCGCACCCTGGCCGCGCGCGGCCTGGCCCGCGCCACCCTGACCGAAGTGGCCCGCACCGCCGGCCTGTCGCACGGGCTGGTGCTGTTCCACTTTGACAGCAAGGAAGGGCTGCTGGCCGAAACCCTGTCGGCGATGGCCGAGGAATACCGGCAGAACTGGCAGACCGCGCTGGCCGCCGCCGGGCCGTCGCCCGCCGAACAGCTGGCCGCGCTGATCGAGGCCGATTTTGCCCCGGCCATCTGCACCCCCGACCGCCTGGCCGCCTGGTGTGCCTTCTGGGGCGAGGCGCAAAGCCGCCCGATGTATCAGCAAAGCTGCGGCGAAAAGGATGCGGCCTACAACGCCACGCTGGAA
Organism: Fuscovulum sp.; assembly: GCA_018058035.1. GTDB lineage: Bacteria > Pseudomonadota > Alphaproteobacteria > Rhodobacterales > Rhodobacteraceae > Pseudogemmobacter. The sequence goes on along the minus strand of JAGPCN010000319.1, from coordinate 176 downwards.
GGCATCTGCGCCCGCCTGATGACCGAGGGCGGCTATGCCGGCCACCCGGTGCGCCTGGCGCGCATCCTGCGGGTGACGATCGAAGGCGTCTGGCTGGACATGATGACGATGGCCGCGCCCTATCCGCTGGCCGAGGCGCGGGCCACCGCCCTGACCTGCGCCGCCCGGCTGTTCCC
>JAGPCN010000318.1 GCA_018058035.1 Fuscovulum sp. | reverse complement strand
TCGACCTCGGCCAAGTGTTCGGCCTGTTCGATGCTCATCAGGCTGACACCGAAAAGGCCAAGGAAGATCATGTACTTCAGCGGCCACAGCCGTTCGTGCAGGCCCCAGGGCAGGGTCCATTGCGGAACATGGCAAGCGCGGGCGATGCGATTGGAAATCTCTTGCAGCGCGCCAAAGGGGCAGAGCCAGCCGCAATAGGCGCCGCGGCCCCAGAACAGCAGCGAGGCGGCCACGCTGAACCACAGGATGAAGGTCAGCGGGTCCAGGAGGAAGGCCTGCCAGCTGAACCCCGAGACGAAGGCGCCGAACAGCGCCATCAGGTTCACCACCGACAGTTGCGCATTGGCGTACCAGCCCAGGAAGACCAGCGTCACGGTCAGGAACCCCATGCGGAACCAGAAGAAGGCCCGGGCGTTGCGCGTCGCGAAGGACTGGAAGAAGAACACCAGCGTCAGCACGGCCAGCATCGCGGCGGTGACGGCGATTTCCATCCGCTTGTCGTCCCAGATCCGCTTCCACAGCGCCTGGTGGGCGGCGGTTTCGTCCTGATTGGTCACCTCGGCCACGGCCTCGGGAACCTCGGGCGCGGGGGGCGGGGCGACGGCGCGCAGGTATTTCTGCGGCAACTGGTAGCCCAGGTCGAAGGTGGTAAAGACCTTTTCGATCGGCCCCACCTCGCGGTGCACCAGCAGCTGGATGCGGAACGGCTTGGTCGGGTCAAAGCCGACATCGGCGGGGATGCGGAACAGGTCGGCCTCGGAGAACTCGGGCGCGCCTTCGGCCTGCACGGCCACCAGCCGCTTGTGCATCTTGTCGCGGAAGCGGACGGACACATCGTCCTGGATCAGCACGATGCGGTCGAAGATGCCGCCGCGCACATAGCCCGAGCCCTTGAAGCTGTAGAGCCCGCGACCGACGATGACGATGGCGTGTTCGCCGGGGTGCAGCCAGGTGGTCAGGTTCGCGGCCTCGCCCTCGCCCAGGATGGCGCGGGCGATGGCGGGATGCGACACCAGCGCGGCCTGCATCTCGATGAAGGTGGTTTCGGGCGCCTCGGTCAGGGCCCGTTCGGTGGCGCGCGGGTCGCCCAGGGCGGCGAAGGCGGCGTTGACCTGGCCCACGTCCAGCGACAGCCGGCGCAGTGTGCCGTCGCCTTCCAGCGTCATCCAGTCGGGCGCGGCAGCGGCGTCGGGGTTCAGCTCGAAGGTGGGGCCGGCGGGGGCCGCATCGGTGGCAAGGCCGCCCAAGCCCAGGGCGCGCGCCACCTTCAGGCCGGCGCGCACGATCGAATCGTCGATCACCATCACGGTGACGGTGGCGCCCGAGATGATGTCGACATCATGCGAGGTGCCGCCCGACTTCGCCTCGGCCACCAGGTCAAGGCCGATGTAGCCGGCGGCCATCGCCTTGACCTTGGCCTCGGGGATGCCGATCAGCACGATGGGTTCGGAATGCTTGACCAGGGCCACGCCGGTCACCTTGGCCTCGGGGCTGACGGCGACCAGGGTGTGGATCGGCTTGCCGGAATAGCCGGTGGTCGAGACGTAGTCGCTGGTCACGAAGGCCCAGCCGATGGTTTCGCCGCCCTTCAGCACCGGTGCGACGGCCAGGTCGTCGCGAATCGGGCCGTAGCCATCGGCGCCTTCGACCAGATCGGCGGCGGCGACCTTGGGCAGGTATTTCTCAAGCTCGCTTTCGGCCAGCGCAAGGCGCGGCAAGAGCAGGGCGATGATCAGGAGGGAAAGGCGGACAAGCGTCTTCATCGGGCGTCCTCAGTGGTCGCCCGGCGGTCTGTCACGGACTGGCCGCGCCGCACTTGACCAAACTCAAGCGGGGCGGGGGCAGTCGCGCGGAAAGACCGGACTGCGTCATTCGGTCCAACGGCCATGGGGGCCGGGGCCGGAGGTCCGCGGGGAACAGGGCGAAGATGGGCCACGGCCAGCGGCTGGGCCGGTTCGGGCATCCAGACGCGCGCGGGCGCGCGGAGTTGCGGGGCGGAAAACAGGAAGACGGCCGGCAGGTCGGGCGTGGCGGCGGCCGAAAGGCAATCGGGACAGGTGCCGCAATCGGGCGGCTGGACCGGCTGGCCCGAAGCGTCCAGCCAGACGGTGGTCGCGCCCGATTCGCCGCAGATGACCATCATCGTCGGCGCATGCGGGGCCATCGCCTGCGCATCCGTCCCGGGACCAAGGATGGCCAGGGCCAGAAGCAGGAAAAGCCGAAGCATAAGGCGGGGCAGGTCCGTCATCCGGCCAACCGACCACAACCGCGGCTTGCGCACCTTGATTAAGATCAATTCAGGATTCAGCATTTGATCGCTTTGGCCGGGCCTATGCCCTGCCCCCGTTTGCCGCCCCGGCGCGGCGCGCGCCTTGACATAGGTCAGGCCGGACATCAGGTCGCGGGCGGTCGGCTCAGGCGGTCTCGAACCGGGGGAACAGCACGTCGTTTTCCAGGTGCATGTGGGCCACCAGGTCCTGCGAGAACTTGGCCAGACCGGTGTAAAGCGCCGTCCAGGACCGGCAGGCGCCTTCCGGCAGGGTCAGGCCGCGGGTCGTCTGGTCGATCCCGCGCAGCAGGTCGGCGGCGGTTTCGTGTTCGTGCCGCATCACGCCGATCGGATGCACGATCATCGGGTGGCCGCCCTGCCGCATCATCGGGAACAGCACCTGCTCTTCCTTTGCCATGTGGCTGTCCAGTTCGTCGCGCAGGGCGATCAGGGCGGCGGTCAGGCCCAGCGGGGCCTCGTCATGGTCGCCGTGGACGGTCTCGACCCGGTCGGCCAGGGGAATCAGCCAGTCCATCTCGGTGCGGTGGGTTTCGTGATAGCGGGCCAGGATGTGGTCGATCAGCGGCAGGGTTTCGTCGGGCGCATCGCGGCGGGTGGCGGCGGCCAGGGCGCGCAGGTCCTCCAGCAGCGCCTCGGCCGGCAGGCCCTGCTGCGCGGCGGCCTCGGCCAGCGTCAGCGTGCCGCCGCAGCAAAAGCCGATACCGTTGCGGCGAAAGAGTTCGGCCGCGCCGGGCAGGTCCGAGGCGATGTCGCCGACGGGGGTTTGCAGGGACAGGTCGGTCATCGGGTGTCTCCTTCCGGGGGGGCCCAGGCGCGCGCCCGGGGGGATGCGATGCGCAACAGGTCGACGGCGCGGGCGGCGATCTGGGCGGTGATCTCGGCCGTGGTCTCGGGGCGCAGGTAAAAGGCGGGGACCGGCGGCATCACGATGGCCCCCATCTCGGTCGCGGCGGTCATGTTGCGCAGATGCGCCAGCGTCAGCGGCGCCTCGCGCGCCAGCAGGATCAGCGGGCGGCGTTCCTTGAGCTGGACCGAGGCCGCGCGGGTCAGAAGGTTGTCGTCCAGCCCCTGCGCGATGGCGGCCAGACTGCGCATCGAACAGGGCGCGACGATCATGCCGTGAACGGGGAACGAGCCCGAAGCGATGGCCGCGCCCAGGTCGATCACCGGGTGCAGCCGGTCGGCCAGGCTGACCAGTTCGTCGCGCGCCTGCGGCCCGATCTCCAGCGCCAGGGTGCGTTCGGCCATGGCGGAAAGCACCAGATCCACCGCCGCGCCCGCCGCGCGCAAGGCGCGCGCGCAGTCCAGCGCCAGCGCCGCGCCCGAGGCGCCCGAGACGCCCAGCACCACCCGCGCCGTCATCGGATGACCCCGCGCAAAAGCGCCTCGGCGCGGGCCTCGTGCGCGGGGTCCAGGGCCATGATGCGCCCCCAGTCGCGCGTCGTCTCGGCCCCGATCTTGGTGGTGGCGTCGATCCCCAGCTTGCCCGCCAACCCTTCGCGCGGGCTTGCGAAATCCAGGTAGTCCATCGGCGTGCCATCCAGCACCATCACGTCGCGGGCCGGGTCCATCCGGGTGGCCATGGCCCAGGCGATATCATCCCAGCTGCGCGGGTCGATGTCGCGGTCGACCACCACGATGGTCTTGGTATAGCTGAACTGCGCC
>JAGPCN010000317.1 GCA_018058035.1 Fuscovulum sp. | reverse complement strand
GCTATCACGTCCACGTCAAGGGGTTCGAGGTGCATTCCTCGCTGCTGCCCGAAGGCGTCTCGGCGATCATGGAGGGCGCGCGGCTGATCCAGTGGGTCAACGACCGCAACGACGCGATCCAGGCCGCCCCGCGCGGGCCGGTCTCGGCGATGTTCCGCCCGCCCTTCACCACGCTGCATGTGGGCATGATCGAAGGCGGCACCGCCCACAACATCACCGCCGCCGACTGCCGCTTTGCGGTGGAAATGCGGGTGACGCCCGATGACGACATCGCCGCCCACGAGGCCGCCTTCCGGGCCGAAGCCACGCGCCTGGACGCCGCGCTGAAAGCCCGCCGACCCGAGGCGGGGGTGATCCTCGACCGCTTCTTCGGCGTTCCCGCGCTGCGCCCCGAGACGGACGGCGAGGCCGAGGCCCTGGCCCGCGCGATCACCGGCGACAATGCGACCGGCGTGGTCAGCTATGGCACCGAGGCCGGGCAGTTCCAGGATGCCGGCTATTCCGCCATCGTCTGTGGCCCCGGCGATATCGCCCAGGCCCACCAGCCCGACGAATTCCTGGAGATCAGCGAATTCCACGCCGGGCAGCGCTTCATGGAACGCCTTCTGGACATGCTGCAATGACCTTTCCGATCCACGACGGCAGCCCCGTCCGCTTTTCCGCCCCGCTGCCGCCCCGCGCCGATGTCGTCATCATCGGCGGCGGCGTGATCGGCGTGATGACCGCCTGGTTCCTGCGCCAGAAGGGGCTGTCGGTGTTTCTGGCCGAAAAGGGCCGCATCGCGGGCGAACAATCCAGCCGCAACTGGGGTTGGGTGCGCCAGCAGGGCCGCGATCCGGGTGAATTGCCGATCATGATCGAATCGCTGTCGATCTGGAAACGCCTGGCCGCCGAGATGGGCGATGGACTGGGCTTCCGGCAGACCGGCGTGCTCTACATGGCCAAGACGCAACGCGAAATCGACGGCTTCGAAGCCTGGACCGAACATTCCCGCGCCCATCAGCTGGACACCCGGCTGGTGACGGCCGCGGAAACCGCCGCGATGCTGAAGGGCGCCGTCACGCCCTGGAAGGGCGCGCTTTACACCGCCTCGGACGCCCGCGCCGAGCCTTGGGTCGCCGTGCCGATGCTGGCTGCCGAGGCCGAGGCGCGCGGCGTGATGATCCGCGAATCCTGCGCCGTGCGGGGCCTTGACCTGGGCGCCGGCCGCATCGCCGGCGTGGTGACCGAAGCGGGCCGCATCGCTTGCGACCAGGTCGTGGTGGCCGCCGGGTCGTGGTCGCGGCTGTTCCTCTCGCGCCACGGCATCGCCATTCCGCAACTCTCGGTCCTGGCCTCGGTCGCGGCCACCGAGCCGATGGCGGAGGTCTTTGCCGGCAACGCCGCCGACGATGACTTTGCCTTCCGCCGCCGGGCGGATGGCGGCTATTCCATCGCGCCCGGCGGATCGGCGCATGACTTCTTCATCGGCCCCGATGCCTTCCGGTCGTTCGGCGCCTACCTGCCGGTGCTGCGCAAGGACTTCCGCGCCACCACCTTCCGCGCCATGGCCCCCAAGGGATTCCCCGACGCCTGGGGAACGCCGCGGCGCTGGCCGGATGATGCGGAAACCCCGTTCGAACGCTGCCGCATTCTGAACCCCGCGCCCAACATGCGAACGCTTGGAAAGGTGCAGGATGCCTTTGCCGCCGCCTTTCCCTCGCTTGGCCGGCCGCGGCTGAAGGCGGCCTGGGCCGGCATGATCGACACCCTGCCCGATGTGGTCCCCATCGTCGACCGCGCGCCGATCCCCGGCCTGACCATCGCCACGGGGATGAGCGGCCACGGCTTCGGCATCGGTCCCGGCATGGGCCGCGTGGTGGCCGACCTGGTGACGGGCGGCGCGGTGGGCCACGACCTGACGCGGTTCCGCCTCGCGCGGTTTTCCGACGGCAGCCGGATCGCGCCCGGACCCAGCCTTTAGCGATCCTCCTCGTTCGACTTCGTCTCCTCGTCGGGGTCCTTCCGCGACGAGGGACGAAGTCACCGAGGAGCCGCGCCGGACCCCCTTGCCGTCACCGCCCGCCCGGCGCAGTCTTGGGGCAAAGGAGACGCACCATGCCCCCCAAGAACCGTTTCGCCGAGCTTCTGCCCGAGATCACCGCCTGGCGCCGCGATTTCCACGAACACCCCGAGCTGTTGTTCGAGGTTCACCGCACCGCCGCACGGGTGGCCGAACTGTGCCGCAGCTTCGGTTGCGACGAGGTAGTGGAAGGCATCGGCAAGACCGGCGTCGTCGCCGTCATCAAGGGCAAATCCGATTCCCGCGGCCGCGTCATCGGCCTGCGTGCCGACATGGACGCGCTGCCGATCATCGAACAGACCGGGGTTCCTTACGCCTCGAAGACCCACGGCAAGATGCATGCCTGCGGCCACGACGGCCATACCGCGATGCTCTTGGGGGCCGCCAGATACCTGGCCGAGACGCGCAATTTCGACGGCACCGTGGTCTGCATCTTCCAACCGGCGGAAGAGGGCGGCGGCGGGGGTCGCAAGATGGTCGAAGATGGCCTGATAACCCGTTGGAATATCGACGAAGTCTACGGCATGCACAACATGCCCGGCATCCCCGTCGGCACCTTTGCCATCCGCCCCGGCGCGATGATGGCCGCCGCCGACCAGTTCGAGATCACCGTCACCGGCAAGGGCGGCCACGCCGCCAAGCCGCATGACTGCATCGACTCGACGGTGGTTGCCGCCCACATCATCGTGGCGGTCCAGACCATCGCCTCGCGCAACGTCGACCCGATGAAGCAGGTCGTCGTCTCGATCTGCACCGTGGAAACCGACAGCCCCGCCCACAACGTCATTCCCCAGGTGGTCAAGATGAAGGGCACCGTCCGCACGCTGGACGCCAAGGTCCAGGACCAGGTCGAGACGCGTCTGGCCCAGGTCGTCGAGGGCACCGCCATGGCGCTTGGGGCGCGGGCCGAGCTGCGTTATGAGCGCGGCTATCCGGTCACGGTGAATGCCAATGAAAACACAGGCTTCGCGGCCGAAGTTGCGATGGCGGTCTCGGGCCGCGTCGACACTGACACGCCGCCCCTGATGGGGGCCGAGGATTTCAGCTACATGCTGAACGAACGCCCCGGCGCCTATATCTTCCTGGGCAATGGCGACACCGCGATGGTGCATCACCCGGCCTACAACTTCGACGATGCCGCCATCCCCTTCGGCGCCAGCTGGTATGCCGGCATGGCCGAGGCCCGGCTGCCCGCGGCCTGAGCTACCAGGTCAGCACCAGCCGGTCGCGGACGCCTTCGGTCTCCATCGTCCGGCCGCCCATCTGGAACCGCTTCAGCATCGAGCGGCCGACATCCAGCCCGATCTCCTGCCGGAACAGCCCCTCCGGCAGGGGGACATCGCAGGCGACCGCGCCCGATTTCTTGCTGCCGTCGATCGACAGGGCAACCTTGACGCCGCGGTCGCGGCAATCCGAGATGGCGGCAAAAAGCTGGTCCAGGCGAAAGGCTTGCGCGCCGTAGAGGATGGTCTGAGAATGCGCGTAGGGCGGGTCGCAATAGATCAGGTCGCCCGGTTTCGCCCGCGCCATCGCCTCGCGGTAGTCCATCCGGTCGAACTGCGCGCCGCGCATCCGCCGGTCCCAGAGGTCGACGCGGCGGGCAAAGGCCGCCGGCGGGATCGGCGGGTGGCTGCCGCAGGGGGTGGACATCCGCCCGTCGCGGCGGCGAAAGCGCACGACGCCGCCATAGCAGGCCCGGCAGAGGAACAGCAGGTCGGCCCCGTTCGGCGCGGCATTGTAGGCGGCGCGGATCTCGTCATAGACCGCGATCCGGTCGCCGGCCTGAAAGCGCGTCCAGCGCTGCGCGTACCACTCCTTCAGCCGGTCGGGGTCGGAGGCCAGGGTCTGCCAGATATCGATCAGCGGCGCGAAGGTATCCGATCCATGCGCCCGCGGC
>JAGPCN010000093.1 GCA_018058035.1 Fuscovulum sp. | reverse complement strand
GCGGGCGGGCCAGCCGGATCACCGGCCGCGCCCCCGAGGCCGCGCGGATCGTCACCGGATGCGCCAGCCGCAGCGCGACGCGCCCGCCTTCGGCCAGCGCCCCGGCCAGCGTCTCGGGGTTCAGGTCGTGCACCAGGCTGTCGCGGATCTCGATGAGCAGGGGGCCGGTCTCGTCCTGCAGGTTCTGCAGCGCGTCTTGCAGCGTCGGCCCGCCCGACAGCCCGTCGACCACCCGCAGCACGGTGCCCGGCGGCAGGTCGGACAGGCGCGACACCGGGTGTGCGCCCACCGGCCCCACCGCGCCATAGCTGTATCCGGTCAGGAACCGGGGCTGGCCGGCGGCCACCAGCACGTCGCGTTCGGCCGCGCTGGCCAGCCCGATCATCAGCCGCCCCAGAACCGGGTCGATGCTGATCTCATGCAGGGCCAGCGGGCGGTCGAGGCCGGTCTCCCAGGCGCAAAGGTTGTCGGCGCGGAACCGCCAGGCGACCCCGGTCAGGATCGAGTCGGGCAGGTAGATTTGCAAGCCGGTCTCGCCCAGATCGAGGCCACCGGGCGGCACCGTGGTTGCATCGAAGGCATCGACCGAGACATAGGCCGCCGGGTTGCCGGCGGGCGAGCCGCTTTCCAGCCGGGCGGGCAGGATCGGGGCGGCGACCGCGTCGGGCGCGGTCAGCCGGTCGACGCCATCGACCGCCGCCGCCACCGGCTTGCGCCACAGGTTGAACAGCCGCACCGGCCGGTCCAGCGGGTCCAGGTCCACCCGCAACAGGAACCGCGACAGGCCGTTGCCGGGCGCGGCGGCGCCGGTGTCGATCACGCCCTTCAGCAGGGGCCGCGTCACCGGCAACCTGTGGGCCGCCAGCCGCCACAGGTGGATCGCCAGGTTCGGCAGGTTGACATGCACCGCCCCGTCATCGGCGCGCTTGACGTCAGGGGTATAGGCGTAGGGGTCGAAGGGCGTGCCCAAGAGCGACAGCATCGCCGGGTCGCGCAGCGCGATGGTGCCCCCGACCCGCGGGGTCGACGGCCCGACATCGGGCAGCCCATAGGGCGGGCGGCCGCCGCGGTCGGGGCGCTGGTGGTTCAGGTGCTGGGTCCAGGCCAGGTTCGGCCTGAGCTCGACCGCGCGCGCGGGCCAGCCGGTCAGGTTGCGCGCCAGCCGCTCGATCGCGCCCAGGGTGCCCTTGCGGCGGCGCAGCGCGATGGTGTCGGCGACATCGGCGCGCAGCGTCCACGGATCGCCCGACAGGTGCGAGGTTCCCAGAAGGTCGGCGATATAGGGCACCACCCAGTCGTCGCAGGTCTCGATGAAGAGGTCGTCGTACAGCGCCTCGATGTTTTCGTGCAGGGCCGACAGGGCGGCCTCGGGCGCGCGCAGATAGGCCGCCAGCATGCCCGGCGGCGTCTCTTCGGCATCGCGGATGCGGTAGATCTCGGGCAGCCGGTGATACAGCGGAACGCGGGGCGCTTCGGTCATGCGCAGGTTCCTCCGGGCGGGGGCGGCGCCGAGACCAGGGTCAGGTGCGCGCCGTGCAGTTGCAAAAGCTCGCCCGCCAAGGGCTTGGCCTGGGCGGCGCGCGGGCGGGGGGCGGGCGGCAAGTCCAGGCTGTCGGGCGGGTCGCCGGCCGGGGTGGCGGGCAGCTTGCCGAAACCGTCGACCCGCGCCCACAGGACGCCCGGCACCGCCTGCACCCGGCCCTCGATCCGGCTGGCGTATTCGGTCTCGCCGATGCCGCGCGCGGCCAGCGCAAAGACGCCGCCAGGGTCGGCATCGGCCAGGTCCATCGGCGCCAGGCGGCGGGTGATGGCGGCGGCGACATCGGCCTGCAGCAGGCCTGGGTCGAAGGCATAGCGCAGGTCCAGGAAGACCTGGCGCAGCCGGGCGGGCCGCACCTCAATCCCGAAGCGGTTCGAGCCGCGGCAGCGCTGGAACGACAGGATCGCGGCGCGCACGGCCTCGAATTCGGTCTCGCGGCCGCTTTGCAGCAGCACCCGCAACACCACGCCGGGGGCGCCGTCCAGCATGTCCCAGGCGGCGCGCACGCGCGAGACGCCGGGGATCGCCAGCAATTCGGTCTCGTAATCGGCCAGGCTGACGATGCGGCCCAGGCCCTGCACCCGGCCGGGGGCAGCGACGCGGGCGGTGGCTTCGGTTTCGGGGTCGGCGCCGCCGGTCACCTCGCCGGGCAGGTGCAGCTTGGCCACCCCCTCGATCCGGGTGCCGGCGCCGGGCTGCGCGCCCGGCTTCAGCACGCCGCGCGCCCCCGATCCGGTGCGGAAGGTGGCGGTCACGTTGCCCCGCCCCGAGGGCAGGCGCGCGCCCGTGACGCCATCGCCGAACTGGACATGGAAGCTGCCGTCATCATCCTGGCGCAGCACATGCACCAGCCGGTCGGGCGGCTGGCCGTACAGGCTGGCGACGCGGTCGACCGCGCGGCCGTTGACGCGGACGGTCAGCTCGGGCACCTCGGCCGGGTCGGCGCCGGGGCGCAAGAGGTGGGTGACGGGTTTCGGCAGCGGGAAGGTCTGGAACACGGCCCGGGCGTCACCGTTGCCCAGCACCACCTCGGCCACCGCCTTGCCCTGGCTGGCCGTCGCCAGATTGCCAAAGACGGTGACGCGCGGCGCCTCTTCGTCGAAATCACCGCGCAGGAAGGGGGCGGGCGGCGCATCGAAGGACAGAAGCCACATCTTCGGATCGGTGCCTACCCAGGGGAAATCGGTGGCCTCGTTGACGCAGGTCAGCTCTTGCCAGCGGCCATCGTCGTGCTTCAGCATCAGCGGGCGGTCGACCAGGGTCCGCGCTTGAGCCCTTGTGCCGTAGAAGGCCAGCGCCTCGGTGCCAGTCGCAAAGGCCCCGCCCGAAGCCGTCGCCACCGGGCGCAGGCGGATCGCGGGGCTGGTGATCTCGTGGATGCGGTAGTCGCGGATGTCGGCTTCCTCGGCCGCCACCTGGCCATGGGTCAGCAGCCCCGCCCCCATCGTCAGCACCGTAGACGGCCCGGTCTGCGGCCCGAAGGTCATCGCCGTGCCGCGCAAGCGCATCACCGTGCGGACAAAGACGCACGGCAGCGCCGCCCCGTCGCGCCGCACCAGCGTTTCCACCGCGATCCGGCGGCCCGGCACCAGGTCCGCAACCTCCTGGTCCAGCGGGATCTGGGCGCCGGGAATGTCGGTCGCCATCGAGGTATTGGCGCAATCGTGGTTGGTCGACAGGTGGCGCAGGAAGTACGTCGTCAGCGTGGTCGCCCCGGTCACCGTGCCGGTCGTGGGCGAGACCACGGTATGGGTCGGCGGCGCGGCGTGGCCAAAGTGGCGCCAGGTCCGCCCCAGCCGCCAGGCGGTCAAGGGCAGGCTCCAACCCCTTGCCAGCGGGGTGTCGAAGGTCACGATGGTGCGGTCATGGAGCTGCTGCACCTCCTTGACCGCCAGCACCTGAAAGCTGTCCTGTTCGGCAAAGGCGGCGTTAGGGTTGGTCACCCAGGCCGGGGCGTCGGGCTGCAACAGCAGGCGGTCGCCCTTTTTCAGCCCAAGGGCGGCGATGGCGGCCAGGGCGGCGTTGCCGCCGGCGCGGTCGACCTCTAGCCGGGTGGTCAGGGCCGCGACGACGGGCGCATAGCTGCGCGGGCGGAAAAGGTTGAAGCGCGACAGATGGGCATGGGCGACCAGCTCGGCATCGGTCTGGAATTCGGCCGGCAGGTCCTGGCCGTCGAGGTCGGCCTTGAAGGGAAAGCCCGCCGGCACCACCACGCGGCCCGCCGCGGGTTTCAGCTCGACCGCCAGCCGGGCGGTGCCGCCCAGGCCCGGCGACAGGCGATAGCCCAAGAGGCGCACCAGCCCCGCCACGCTTTCGCGCCAAAGGGCGGTGCGCAGGAAGGCCTCGTTGGCGTAGCGTTCCTGGTAGAAGGTCAGGATGTCGCCCAGGATGCCCACCCCTTCCAGCAGCGCGATGCCCGGATCGTCGGCGCCGCGGTGGGTCCAGGCCGCAAGGGCCACTTCGCCGTCGATGCCGCGCAACATCGCCTCGACGAAATCGGGGTATTCACCGATGCGATAGCCGATGCGGGGCAGCGCGGGGCGGTTGGCGGGGCGGCGCGGGAACAGGAAGGGATCGTCGATCAGGGGATCGCAGTCGGTCATTGCCGGCCCCCTTTCAGGATCAGCGTCAGGCTGCCCCGCTCCTGGTGGTCGGGGTCGTTCTCGACCAGGAAGATTTCGTCGAAGGCGGCGTCCAGAACCGGCGCGGCGGGGGCACCGCCGGTCGGGGCATCCCAGCGGCGCATGCTGACCGACAGCACATGTTCCACCCCCGGCAGCGCCTGCAGCCGCCCGGTGATCAGGCTTTCGTGCAGGCTTTGGCCAAAGGTCCAGTCATCGGGGTGGAACAGGCCGCGGCGGCCGTCGGGGGTGTAGCCGTCCGACAGCTCCTGCTCGATCACGTCGCGCAGGTCGTCCACCCAGGCGTCGGGCGACAGGCAGACCGTGACCTCGATCGCCAGCGGCACCAGGCGGGGCGGGCGCAGCTCCAGGTCCTCGCCGATCAGGCGCACCGCTTCCAGATGCGCGGCGACGGCGTCCATCAGCGCGGGGGCGGGCACCGTGCTGCCGACCGGGTCCAGCACGATCCGCACCGTCCGCCAGCTGCCCGTCCAGGCGTAGGAGGCGACGGCGCGGGCAACGCCCGGAACCTCTTGCGCACGGGCGATGTAGTCGGCCAGCGTGACCGCGCGCAACTGGCGGGCGCGGTAGGCCTCGGGCACCGCGCGCAGGGCCTGGGCGACGGGTTCGGGGTCGCGCCCGTCGGTCACGTCGAAGGGGTTCGACAGCGCGACGACCGCCCCGGCCAGCGGCCCCGGCAAGGGCACGAAGCCGCGGATCGCATGGGCGCCCACGTTGCCGGCCACGCCGCCGCCGATCTGCCAGGCGGCGGCGATCACGGCCCCCACGGGCACCAGCCGGCCGTTCACCCCGTTACCCAGCCGGATGCGGCTGCGCAGCCGCTCGTCGGTCTCGACGGCGAAATGGTCGCCCTCTTCGGCGCTGCCGTCGCTGAAGACCAGGCTGGTCCGTTCGTCCCAGGGGTCGGCGGCGCCGCCCGGCTCCTGCACCGTCACCGAAAGGGTCGAGCGCGGCGGCACGATGCCGCCTGGCGGCGTGGCGCGATAGGCCAGACGGCCCGGCGGCAGGTCGCAAGTGACGGCGCGGGTCTGGCCATAAAGCTGCCGGCGGCGGAAGTGGCGGTGATAAACACCGGGGGTTTCGGGCGGCAGCGGCGTGCCCGGTTCATGGAACTGCGCCGTGACCGGCAGGCCCTGGTGCATCAGCACCAGGTTGCCGCGAAAGCCCGAGATGCCGCGGACCGGCCCGCCGGGGCACTGGGTGACAAAGCTGTAATCGGCCCGCAGCGCATCCGCCGCGGCCCAGGCGATGCGCACCACGTCGCGCGCCGCGACCGGGTCGTGGATCACCCGCGCATCGGGCAGCAGGTGCAGCAACTGGCGCTTGCGCGGGTCGCGGCCGGGCGGGCGGCCGGTCAGCGGGTTCAGCCGTTCCTCGATCATCAGCCGGGTCAGCCGGCCATCGTTGATCGCGGCGGCCAGGTCGGCGGCGGTGATCAGCCCGGCCGGAGCGCCCGGCGCGGGCGCGGCCACGATGTCGGCCCCGGTGGCGCCGCGCGCCAGCGCCGGCCAGGCGCCCGACCAGTCGTGCAGGTCGAAGGCGTTGTAGCCGGGCGCCAGCTCCACCCGGTCTGCCGGCGCCAGCGCGGCCTGATGGCTGGCAAAGGGCACGGTCCCGGTTTCCGCCTCGGGTCCGCCGGCCCAGGCGATCAGGTCGGCGTCCAGGGTGAAGGCGGGCGTTCCCTCGGCGATCTCGATCCAGACCCAGGCGGTGGATTGCTGGCCCTGGTGCAGGTGGTAGTCCATCAGCCGGGCATGGCGCGCGACCGAGACGCGCTTGCGCGCCGTACCCAGCCAGGCCTCGGCCATCACCCGGTCCTGGTAATCCGACAGCTCGTCGGCCGCGGCGGCGAACAGGCCGATCAGCACCTGGTCCAGGTCGGCCTCGCTGGAGGGTTGCCAGCCCGGCACCCGGTCGGCCATCGCCGCCATCAGGACATGGCGGAAACTGTCGTAATCCTTGGCCATGTAGTCGATGCCCGGCGCCGCGACGCGCGGGCGGGCGGCCTCCCAGGCCGGGGCGCAGGCGTGGTTGAAGCAGCCGGGGCGGAACTTGAAGTCCAGCGCGGAAAAGAACGGGTCGATCCGGGCCGGGTCAAACACCAGCTCCAGCCGGTAGGTGGAATAGTCGCCGACCGGCGCGACGGTCAGCGCCAGGCTTTCGGCGGTGTCGCCGGCGGCAACGCCGGTCACCTGCACCTCGCCCATGCCGGGGCCGGCGCGCAGCCGGTGGCCGCCCTGCAGCACGAAGACCTCGGCCGGGGGCGTGCCGCCGGCGACCTCGGCCAGGATGACGGCGACATGGCGGTCGTTCAGGAAATGCAGGTCCAGCCGCGCCGTCCCCGGCGCCACCGGCGGGTCCAGCGACACCAGCACCGCCTGCAACCCGTTCAGCCCGGCCACGTCCAGGTCGCGCGCGCGGTCGGCGGCGGCGATGTCGTCACGGATCGGGGCGACGGTGTCGGTCCACATGGCTATTGCCCCTGCCGCTGGAACCGCAGCACGCGGCTGTCGGGGCTGCCGGCCGGGCGGAACCGCACCAGCACGTCGACCGTTTCGCCTTCGAATGTCACCTCCAGCGCCTCGACCACCAGGCGGTGGCCCAGCCAGCGCGCCAGGGCGTCGGTGATGCGCGCCTTGGTCACGCCGCGCAGCACGTCGGACGCCGGTTCGAACACCAGCCGCCGCAGCCCGCCGCCGAACGAGGGTTGGTAAAGCCGCTCTCCGGGGTTGGTCAGCAAGAGTTGCAACAGCTCGTCGCGGATATGGTCGCTGTCGGTGGCGGGCGTGGCGGTGCGGCCATCGGCGCCGATGCGGAACGGGAAGGCCAGGTGGCGTCCGGCGGATAGCGTCATGTCCCTGCCCCCTTCATGTCGCAAACGTCCGGGCCGCGGCAACCGCGATGGTCGCCGGGCCTTGCGGAATGTCGCCCGCGGCCAGGCACAGCCCGACCGAAGACTGGGTGACCACCGCGGTGCCGTTCACCGTGGCCTTGGCCGCGCCGACCTGCCATTTGACCTTGATGCAGGGCTGCGGCGTGCCCGAGGGCAGCGTGAAGGCGCAGCCGGCGATCGACGGCTCGTCGGAGACCAGGATCAGCTTGCCGCCCTCGGCTTCGGCCTTGTCCTGGCCGGCCGACAGCACGGCCTGGCCGCCGTGGGGGCAGATCACCGTGCCGAGCGTGGTCAGGACCGGGGATGCCATCGCCCTACCCCCCCACCTTGAAGGCATCGTCGACCAGGCTGGCGCCGGCGGCGGTGAACTTGGCCACGGTGCCGTTGATCTTGACCTCGCCCGAGGCCATCTCGATCTTGGCGTCGCCGATCGACAGGGTGACGCTGTCCTTGCCCAGGACCAGCTTCGCCCCGCCCGGATGCACCAGCGAGATCTCGTCGGCCTCTTCGTCGATCAGCACCTTGTGCCCGGCCGAGGTCGCGATCAGCCGCTGTTGCGGCCCCGAAGGCTCGGGGCGCTGGTCGTCGGCCCACCAGCAGCCCGACCAGATCGGGCTGTTCAGGCTGCCGGCCTCGAACTCGATCCAGACGCCGTCGCCCACTTCGGGCAGATACAGCATGCCATGTTTCGGACCGGCGAAGGGCAGGCAGGGCATCGCCCATTGCGACACCGCCTCGCCCAGCACCGAGGGCACCTCGGCGCGGATGCGGCCCAGGCCGTCCGAGTCGTCGATGTCGCGCACGATGCCGCGGTACTTGCCGTAAAATGTGGTGCGCTGCCGTTCCGCCACCCGCGCCAGGATTTGCTCGACCGTGGTGTCCATGTCAGAAAAGCCCCGATGCTGCGCCAAGGTCCAGCCCGCCGCCGCCGGTGTCCGACCGCGCGTTCCGCTTGGCTTCGATGTCCTGCGAATAGACCGAGGGCGTGATCCGGTGCGTCACCCGATGCACCAGCCAGTCGCCCGATTGCGGCAGGTCGCCCGCCCGCACCGTCACCACGTCATAGGCGGCCAGCACCGCGTCATAGCAGCCCGGCACCAGCGACGCCGTCATCCGCAGCCCGTAGGAGGCCCGCCGGGTCTGCGCGGTGGTCGCGGCCTCGGCATCCTCGCGCACGGTTTCCTCGGGCGGCAGTTCGCGCAGGGCGCCCAGATCGTCGCCGACCTGCGGCAGGTCGCCCATCATCGCCTCGTCCTGGAAACTGCGCTGCGAGGTGGCAATGGTCTGGTCGCGGATCGTCAGCACCCGGCCGACGCTGCGTTCGGGGCCTTCCGCCTCTTCGCGGAAGGTGGCGGATTGCAGGTTGCGCCCTGACCCCAGCAGAACCAGCGCCGGGTGGCCGCTGGCCCG
The DNA here is from genome assembly GCA_018058035.1 of Fuscovulum sp. GTDB lineage: Bacteria > Pseudomonadota > Alphaproteobacteria > Rhodobacterales > Rhodobacteraceae > Pseudogemmobacter. The sequence goes on along the minus strand of JAGPCN010000093.1, from coordinate 5,350 downwards.
GGTCGGCGGGGCGTCAAAGATGCCGCGGCTTTGGCCGGGGCTGTCGCCGGGCAGCACATAGGCCAGGAAGCCATTGGCCGCCGCCAGTTGGCGCAGGAACTGGATCGGGGTGCCGCGCCGCACGGTGGCGGGGTGGACGGTGGCCGCCGTGCCGATCCGGTCGGGTTCGATGTTGGTGCAGCGGCCAAAGACCTCGCGCGCGATCTCGGCGTCGGATCTGTTCTCGAACACCTCGGTACCCTCTTCGCGGTTCATCAGCACGCTGTCGTCGCGCACCACCACCGTTGCAGTGCTGAGCCCCGGCTGCGACGACAGCGCGGTGTCGAAGGACGCCACCGGCCCGTCGATCAGCGGGCGAAAGTCGCCCTCGCCCAGCCGCAGCTCGACCCGGATGCGGCTGAAGGGGCGCAGGGTGGTGTTCGGCGGCGCCTTCCAGCGGCCGCGCTCGTCCAGGCACAGCGACAGCCGGATGCGGGCCTCCCAGGCCATTTCCATCTCTTGCTCGACGGTGATGTCCTCGACCTGGCGCAATTGCTCGACCGTGGCGGCCGTGCCGTCGAAGAACATCCGGAAGGCAGCGCCGGGCATGGCAGGCCCCCTTTCCTAACCGCGCGGCAGCACGAAGCTGTCGGCCACCACGGCCACCAGATCGCGCGCCTCAAGCGCCGTGTTGGCATCGGCGATGTGCCAGGTCCGCGTCGCGTCGCCAAAGGCGCGCTCGGCGATCACGTCCAGCCGGTCGCCCTCGATCACCTCGCGCAAGGTGCCCGGCGGCTGCGGCAGCCGGCGCAGGCGGATCGCCGTAGCCTCGCGCCCATCGGCGGTGGTCACGGTATCGGTGGCGACCTTGGCGTATCTCGATCCGTCCAGGAACATCTTGGGCGCCTCCTTCAAAGCGGGATCAGTTCGACGATCTGTTCGGCGGTGTTGGCCAGGTTCGCCACCGCCTGCACGTCCTTGGCCAGTTGGGTGTATTGCGCCGCCCCGCTGGCCAGCATGTCGTCCGAGCAGGGATCGACGGGCAGCACCAGGATCTCCATCTCGACCTCGGCGCGGATCGGGTTCAGCAGGTTGTCGTATTCGACCTCGGCGATGGAGAGAGAGGCGATGCGCACCGGCTGCACCCGGGTCAGGCCCCAGATGAACAGGGTGCGCGGGAACTGCTGGCGCGGGATCGGCATCACCGGCGCATCGTCGCCGCCGCCGCCCAGACCCAGGGCATCGCCGATCGCATCCAGCGCCTTGCCCAGAAGGCCCCCGCCCTCGGGCGGCGGCATCACCATCTTTTCCAGCGCCGCCAGTTGCGGGCCGATGCCAAAGGCCTTGGCCAGGGCCTTGTTCTCTCCCAGCATGTCGAGCGCGCTGAAATGCGCGGTCAGGGCGATCTTTTCGGCCACGCTGTCGCCGGCCTGGCTTTGCTCGCGGTCGTTGGCGCCGGTGGGGCGCTGCGGCAGCATGAAGCTGCGGTTCAGCGTCTCGGGGTTGAACTGAAAGATCACCACGTTCGGGATGGGGCCGATCAGGTCCATCCCGTATTCGATCAGCGCGCCCTTCAGCAGGATCGCCATTGCCTAAACCTCCCCCTGGCCGGCGCGCAGACGCGCGGCGATCTCGCGCGCAAGGGCGCCGGTCACCTCGGCCGCGCCGCCCTGCGCCAGCACCAGGTCGCCCTGCCCCGGGTCGTTCCTGCCAAGCGTCATCTCGGTCGCGACGGCGGCGGGCAGCGCGGCGGCGACCTGCCGCGCCACGGCGGGCGACACCCCGTCCAGGCGGATGTCCAGCGCCTCGATCCGAAGCCGGCGGATGCGGCGGTCATGCTCCATCGTGCAACTCCCCGGCATGGGCGCCGAACTGGTCCAGGCTGACCGTGCGGCCCAGTTTGTCGAATTCGTCCTTTACCGCCCGCACCACGGCGGCCATCTCAAGCCGGGGGGGTTCGCCAGGCCGGGCACTTTGCAGGCAGGCGTTGAACACGGCCGAGCGGATGTGCCCGCCCGCGAGCGGCAGCCGGTCGGCCAGGAAGGCCAGGTCCAGCCCCGAACAATCGACGCCCTGCGGCAGCACCGCGCGCCAGATCCGCAGGCGTTCGGCCGCCTCGGGCAGGGGAAAGGCCACGATGGCACGCAGCCGGCGCAGGAAGGCTTCGTCCAGGTCCTTGCGGCGGTTCGAGGCCAGGATCGCCATGCCGCGGAACCGCTCCATCCGCTCCAGCAGGTAGCTGACCTCAAGGTTGGCGTAGCGGTCGTGGGCGTCCTTGACCTCGGTCCGCTTGCCGAACAGCGCGTCGGCCTCGTCGAAGAACAGGATCGCATCGCCGCTGTCGGCGGCATCGAACAGCCGCGACAGGTTCTTTTCGGTCTCGCCGATGTACTTGTTCACCACCTGGCTCAGGTCGATGCGGTAGATCGGCATGCCGACCTCGGCGGCGATGGCCTCGGCCGCCATGGTCTTGCCGGTGCCGGGGGGGCCGGCGAACAGCACCGACAGGCCGCTGTCGTTCCAGGCCCGGCCCAGGCCCCAGTCCATGTGCACCCGGCCAAGCGCGCCAAGCGCGCGGATCAGGGCGCGGATCTGGCCGGCCGGGCGCGGCGGCAGCATCAGTTCGTCCAGCCGGAAGCGGGGCCGCACCGGCTGCGCCAGGTCGCCCAGGTCCAGGTCGGCGCGGCAGGCGGCAAAGAGCGTGTCGCGGTCGATGGGGCGGTCCAGCGCCGCCAGCGCCGCGGCGATGCGGCGGATCGCCCGGTCCTCCAGCGCAAAGCGGTGCGCGGCCTCGGCCAGAAGGGCCTGGCCCGCCTCGCCCGCCCAAAGCTCTGGCAGCGCGCGGCGCCAGACCTGCACCCGCGCGGCCTGATCCAGCGCGGGCAGCACCACGCGGGCCAGGGTCTGGTCGCGGGGCAGCCGGGCGTTGCGATCGGCGGGCGTCAGCGCGACAAAGACCGCCACCGGCAGCCCGGTCACCGGCAGGGCCACGCCTTCGGGGCCGGACAGGCGCCCCAGCGGCACCAGCAGCGCCGCGCCGCGCAGCCAGGCCAGGGTCAAGAGCGGCCCGACCTCGCCGCCGCCGCGGGCGACCAACAGCGGCAGCCCGGCCCGTGCCGCGATGCTGGCCGCGGTTTCGGCATGCGGCCCGTCCTCGGGGCCGACCAGCGGCACCAGCACGGGCTGCATCCGGCTGCGGCTTTTCAGCCGCGCCGCGGTCAAGGCGATATCGTCGCCGTCAAGGGCGGGCACCGGCGGCGCCACCGGCACCAGTGCGGCCGGCGGCGGCGCTTCGGGGAACAGCAACTGGCGGGCCACCGCGGGCGGCACCTGCAAGGGCGCGTCCCAGTCGGCGACCGGGGCCAGGATGCCCGCCTCGACCAGCGGATGCGCCGGGTCCAGAAGCGCCAGCACCTCGTCGGGGCGATCCCACAGCCGCTGCGCCAGGGCCAGGGTGGGGTCGCGCGCCTCGGGCGCGTTCAGGCAGGCCGCGATCACCGCCCCCCGCGCGCCGTCGACCGCCCCGCCAAGCGCCAGCGCCAGCACCAGGCATTCGGCGGCGGAGAGCCGCATCTCGGCCGCCAGCCAGCCAAAGCCGCCGCGCGGCGGGGCCGCCGTGGCCCGGGGGGCGGCGTGCAGCGCGGCGATGCGGGCGCCCAGATAGGCCGCGGCCGGGTCGGCGGCCAGGAATGCCAGCCGGTCGGCATCGTAGCGGGTCAGGTCCAGCGCATCGTGCAGCGGGTCGATGGCGGGCGGCAGGACGCCGCCGCCGGGCAGGCCCTGCAAGCTGCCGCGCAGGTGCCACAGCCAGGCCACCTCGCGCCGCAGCCGCAGCGTCGCCTCGGCCAGCCACAGCCGGGCCACCGGGCAGCCGACCTCGATCCGCGGGGCGAACCCGGCGGCGGGCGGGGCAACGGCGGGGCGCGCGGTCATGGCACCACCACCAGCGGCGCGATCCGCGCCTGCTGCCCGTTCACCCGCAACAGCGCCAGGTAGGTGCCCTGCCCCACCGCCGCCACCCCCGGCACCACCAGTTCCTGCTGCGCCGCCCCCGGCACCACGGTTTCAAAGCTGCGGACCGGCCGGCCGTCGCGCAACAGCGTCAGCACCACGTCATCATCCGGGCCGCCCAGCAACAGCCCGGTCAGCCGCAGGTCGGCCCCCACCAGCGCCGCCCCCGTCACCACCGGGCGCAGGCCCAGGCCCAAGAGGTTCGACCCCCGCCAGCGCCCCCCCGACAGCGCGCGGCGGACCACCAGCGGATGATCCCCGGCCGACAGCGACCGGCCGCCGGCCAGCGGGCCGAAGCCGCCTGAGGGCGGCTCGCCCTCGACCTCGACCACCAGCCGGTCGGGGGCCTGCGCCACGATCCGCAGCACCTGCGCGCCCAGGACCGCCTCAAGGCCCCCCAGATGCAGGTCGGTACCATAGACCGTGACCTGCCCGCCCGGTTCGGCCACGGCGGGGTCAAGATGGCTCAGCACCGGCCCCAGGCTGGGGATGGCCTCGATCCGCAGGCCGGCCGGACCGATCTCCAAGGGCGGGTCCTGCGTGTAGTCCACGCCCACCAGCAGCGCCGAGGGGTCGCGCTCGGCGGGCAGCATCAGCACCGGGCGCACCTGCACCGGGGCGGAAATCCGGTAGGCCTCGTCCGAGCCCTGCATCAGCTTCGACAGAAGGTCGCTTGAGCCGTCCTCGAAGGTGATCTTCAGGGGCTCGGGGTTCAGTTCCAGCGCCTGCCGCACGTCCAGCGCCACCGCCGCATCCAGCCGCAAGAAGTTCAGGTCGGCCAGGGCCATCAGCCCGCGGCCCAGCAGTTCATGCGCCTCGGCGCTGTCGCTGAGTTCGCTGTCGTCGAAGGCGGTCAAGAGATAGCGCAGCACCAGCCAGACCGGCGGCGGGCGGCCCTCTTCCAGGGCCACGTTGCGCATCGCGCCGTCATAGGCCAGCTCGTAAAGGAACAGGTTCAGCTTGGCGGCGGAATCGGTGTCGGCCGCCTCTTCGGGACGCCCGACCGACACGTTGAAACCGCGGCGGTTCAGGTGGTCGCGCAACAGCCGGGTCACTGCCCCGATCGCCCTGTGGCTGTCGGCCTGGGTCATCGCCTAGCCCCCCAGATAGCGCCGCCGCAGGCGGCTGGCGGGGGCGGGCGGTTCGGGCGGGCGCGGGGCCGGGGTCGGCGGTGGCGCGATGCGCCGGGCGGGCGCGGGGGGCGGGCGCACCTCAAGCCGGAGGGTGCCGATCGAGATGTCGATCCGCTCCTCGACCACCCGGGGGGCGGGGGCGGGTGGCTGCGGTCGCGCGGTCATCGGCATATCGGGCGGGGTCGCGCGCAAGACGGAGGGGGAGACGGCGGGGGACATGATGGGGG
>JAGPCN010000092.1 GCA_018058035.1 Fuscovulum sp. | reverse complement strand
CAGGTGGCGGCGCTGACCACGGCGCAACTGGTGGCCCTTGCGGCCGACCGGATCGCCGCCTTCGACCCGGCCGACATCGCGGCATTGTCGACGGCCCAGGCCGTGGCCCTGACCACCGCGCAGGTGGCCGCGCTGACCGCCGCTCAGGTCGAGGCTCTGACGACCGCGCAGGCCGCCGCGCTGACCACGGCACAGGTGGCAGCCCTGACCGCGACCGCCCTGGCCGGGCTTGAGACGGCGGATGCGGCCGCGCTGACCACGGCGCAGGCGGCGGTCCTGAGCAGCGTACAGGTTGCGGCGCTGGCACCGGCCACGATTGCCGCGCTGGAGACGGCCGATCTTGCCGCCCTGACCACGGCAGCGCTGCGCGGCCTGACCACGGCCCAGGTGGCCGAGTTGACCACGGCCCAGGCTGCGGCCCTAACCACGGCGCAGATTGCCGCGCTGACCACGGCGCAAATGGCCGCGGTCGAGGCGGCGGATGTGTCGGCACTGACCACGGCGCAGGTGGCCGCGCTGACCACGGCGCAGGTGGCGGCCCTTGGCTCTGATCAGGTGGCGGCGCTGACCACGGCGCAGCTGGCCGCCCTAAGCACCGCGCAGGTTGCGGCGCTGACGGCGGCGGCGCTGGCGGGGCTGGAATCGGCAGATGCCGCGGCGCTGACCACGGCGCAGGCGGCGGCCCTGGGCTCGGCGCAACTGCAGGCCCTGACAACCGAAACCCTGGCGGCGCTGGAAACGGCCGACCTGGCGGCGCTGACCACCGCGGCCCTGCGTGGCTTGACCACGGCGCAGGTGGCCGCGCTGGCGACGGCGCAGATCGCCGCGTTGACCACCGCGCAACTGGCGGCGCTGACCACCGCGCAGGTCGCCGCCCTGACCGGTGAGGCGGTGACGGCGCTGACCACGGCGCAGCTGGCCGCATTGACCACGGCGCAGATCGCGGCGCTGTCGACCGACCAGATCGCCGCCATCGACGCCGGCCGGATCGGCGCGCTGACCGCGGCGCAACTGGCCAAGCTGACCACCGCCCAGGCCGAGGCGCTGTCGTCCGCCCAGGTGGCCGCGCTGACCACCGCGCAGGTGGCGGCGCTGACCACGGCCCAGCTGGCCACCTTTGCCACCGAGGATATCGCTGCGCTGACCACGGCGCAGGTGGCGGCGCTGACCACCGCCCAGCTGGCAAAGCTGACCACCGCGCAGGTGGCTGCGCTGGAGACGGCGGATGTCGCCGCGCTGACCACGGCGCAACTGGCCAAACTGACCACCGCGCAGGTCGTGGCGCTGGACAGTGCCCAGATCGCGGCGCTGACCACGGCTCAGGTGGCGGCCCTGACCACGGCGCAGGTGGTGGCGATCGAGACCGCCGACGTTGCGGCGCTGAGCTCGACGCAGCTGGCGGCGCTGACCACGGCGCAGCTGTCCCGTCTGACCACGGCGCAGATCGGTGCGCTGGATACTGCGGCGATTGCCGGGCTGACCACAGCGCAGGTGGCAGCGCTGACCACGGCGCAGATCGTCGCTCTGGACACCGCGCAGGTCGCCGTGCTGACCACCGCGCAGGTGGCGGCGCTGACCACCGCGCAGGTCGCCCGGCTGGGCACCGAGGATATCTCTGCCCTGTCCTCGGATCAGCTTGCGGCACTGACCACGGCACAGGTGGCGGCGCTGACCACCGATCAGGCGGCGGCGATCCCGACCGCGCAGATTGCCGGCCTGTCCACCGCGCAGGTGGCCACGCTGACCACGGCGCAGATTGTCGCCCTGGCGTCCGAGCAGATTGCCGCGCTGACCACGGCGCAGGTGGCGGCGCTGACCACGGCGCAAGTCGTGCGGCTGGCCGCCGAGGATGTGGCCGCCCTTGCGACCGACCGGGTCGCGGCGCTGACCACGGCGCAGGTGGCGGCCCTGTCCTCGACCCAGGTCGAGGCGATGGCCAGCGACCAGATTGCCGCGCTGACCACCGCGCAGGCGGCGGCGCTGACCGCGGCCGCGCTGCGCGGGCTTGAAGCGGCGGACATCGCCGCCCTGACCGAAGATCAGGCGGGCGTCCTCGGCTCGGCCCAGGTGGCGGCGCTGTCCACGGCGGCGCTGGCCGCGATGGAGACCGCCGATCTGGCGGCGCTGTCGACGGCGGCGGTGCGCGGCCTGACCAGCGCGCAAGTGGTGGCGCTGACCACCGACCAGGCCGCGGCACTGACCACGGCGCAACTGGCGGCGCTGACCACCGCGCAGCTGGTGCGGATCGAGACCGAAGACCTGGCGGCGATGCGCGCCGATCAGGTGGCCGCGCTGACCACGGCGCAGGTCGTGGCTCTGACCACCGCGCAGGCCGCCGCGCTGACCACCGACCAGGTGGCGGGGCTGGGCACGGCGCAGGTTGCCCGCCTGACCACGGCGCAGATCGTTGCGATGACCTCGGACCAGATGGCGGCCCTGACGGTCGACCAGCTGGAGGCTCTGGGATCGGCGCAGATCGCCGCGCTGTCGACCGAGGATGCGGCGGCGCTGAGTGTCGATCAGCTGACCGGGCTGTCGACCGGGCAATTGGTGCTGCTGTCGACCGCGCAGGTGGCGGCGCTTGCCACCGACCGGGTGGCCGCGCTGTCCTCGGATCAGGTGGCGGCGCTGACCACGGCGCAGATCGCCGCGCTGACCACCGACCAGACCGCGGCGCTGACGGCCGATCAGGTGGCGGCGCTGACCACGGCGCAGGTGGCGCGGATCGTCACGGCCGGCATCGCCGCGCTGACGACCGGGCAACTGGCCGCGCTGACCTCGGCGCAGGTCGGGGCGCTGACCAGCGCCCAGGTGCGCGCCATGGCGACCGACCAGGTGGCCGGGCTGACCGCTGACCAGGTCGCCGCCCTGTCCACCGCCGCCCTTCTGGGGCTGACGACGGATGCCGCGGTGGCGCTGACCACCGACCAGGCCGCGGCGCTGACCTCGGCTCAGGTCGGCAACCTGACCACCGCGATCCTTTCGGCGCTTGAGGCCCAGGATGTCGCCGCCCTGTCGACCGAGGCGGTGCAGGCCCTGTCGACCGCGCAGGTGGTGGCGTTGACCACGGCTCAGGTCGCGGCGCTGACGTCCGACCAGCTTGCGGCGCTGTCCACCGCCCAGATCGCCGCGGTCGAGACGGCCGATCTGGCGGCTCTCGGCAGCGACCAGATCGCCGCGCTGACCACCGCCCAGGTGGCAGTGCTTGGGTCGGTGCAGATCGCGGCGCTGGACTCGGGCCAGATCGCCGGGTTGACGGCCGACCAGGTCGCCGCGCTGACCACCGCGGCGTTGCAGGGCCTGGGCAGTGACGATGTGATCGCGCTGACCTCGGACCAGGCGGCGGCGCTGACCTCGGCGCAGGTCGCCGCGCTGTCCACGGCGCGGATCGCGGTGATGGAGACCGAGGATATCGCCGCGCTGACCACCGACGCGATACAGGGCCTGACCACGGCGCAGGTGGTGGCGCTGAGCACGGCGCAGGTGGCGGGGCTGACCAGCGACCAGCTGGCGGCGCTGACCACGGTGCAGGTCGCGCGGCTGGAGACGGCCGATATCGCGGCGCTGGCGGTCGACCGGATCGGGGCGCTGACTTCGGCCCAGGTCGCGGTTCTGGGCTCGGCCCAGGTGGCGGCGCTGTCGACCGATCAGGTTGCCGGGCTGACCGGCGCCCAGGTGGCGGCGCTGACCTCTTCGGCGATGCTGGGGCTGGGCACCGACGACATCGTCGCGCTGACCAGCGACCAGGCCGGCGCTCTGGGCTCGGCCCAGGTGGCGGTGCTGTCCACCTCTGCCATCGCGGCGATGGAGATCGAGGACCTGGCGGCGCTGTCCACTTCGGCGGTGCGCGGCCTGACCACGGCGCAGATTGTCGCGCTGACCTCGACCCAGGCGGCGGCGCTGACCAGTGACCAGGTGGCGGCGTTGACCACCGCGCAGATCGCGCGGCTCAGCACGGCGCAGATCGGCGTGCTGTCGAACGACGCGATCGCCGCGCTGACCACGGCGCAGATGACTGCGCTGACGACCGCGCAGATCGCGGCGCTGACGCTGGACCAGATCCCGGCGCTGGAGACCGAGGATATCGTGGCGCTGACCAATGCGCAGACGGCGGCCTTCACCACGGCGCAGATCGCGGTGATGAGCACCTCGCAGGTTTCGGCGCTGTTCCTGTAACGCGACGGGCGCGGGTTTCCCCCCGCGCCCCCCTTTGCCAAAAGGAAAGGCCCGCCGGTTTGGCGGGCCTTTTCGCTGTCGCTGGCCGGAAATTCAGGCAGGCCGCTGCCCAGTGGCCCACAGTGCATAGCCGCCGTCGCGCTGCACGCGCACGTCACAGAACCCCGCCCGTTGCAGGTGCCCCGCCAGCGTGCCGGCGGTAAACCCGGTGCGGTGGCCCATGAAGGCATTGCCCTCGGCCAATGCAGGGCGAAAGCCGTACAGCATGTCCAGCGCCGAGATCGGCCCAAGCGCCGACTGATAGGCGATGCCCTCCAGGTTTCCTTCGGCCACCAGGGCGGCGATCTGCTGCAGGTCGGGCATCGTCACCAGGGCAAAGCCGCCAGGGCGCAGCACGCGCAGGAACTCGGCCAGGGCCAGCGGCACCTCGTGCGACCACAGGTGTTCCAGGTTGTGCGCCGACCAGACCGCATCGACCGAGGCATCGGGCACCACGGCCATGTCGGTGATCGAGGCCACGATGTCGGGGGCCACGTCGGGGTCGATGTCCAGCCGCACCTCCTTCCAGGCGCCGCGGGGAAAGAACGCTTCGGGCAGTTTGTCGGGATGGGCCGTCCCGCAGCCGACATGCAGCACGCGGGGCCGCGCCACAGGGGTGGCGTCAAGGGCGGAAAGATCGGATTGCAGGGTCATCGGGGGCCTTTCTGGCTGGGGGTGGATCAAGGTTCGCGCAGCGATTCGGTCAGCCCGCGCAAGAGCGGGTCGAGGAAGAAATCCAGCACGCTGCGGGTGCCGGTGTGGATTTCGGCGGTCAGCGTCATGCCCGGCAACAAGAGCGCGCCTTGCGGCAGGGCGGGCGGAGCGCCGACGATGGTGATGCGGGCCGGATGCCCGGCAACGGACCCGGAGGAGGGATCCAGCGTCGCGGGGCTGATGCTGGCCAGTTGCCCGGTACCTTCACCGCTGCGGCGCCACGGAAAGGCATCGACCTTCAACGCCACGCGGTCGCCGGGGGCAACGCGCCCGACCTCGGACGAGGGGATCACCACCTCGGCGATCAGCGGGGCGTCGCGCGGGATCAGGGCGATCAGCGGCTCGCCCTCGGCGATGACGGCGCCGATGCCGCCGGGGGCGACCGACAGCACGACCGCATCGCGCGGCGCGGTGATCGTCGACAGATCGGTCAGCCGGGCGGCCTTGGCCAGCGCATCGTCCAGCTGCGACAGGCGCAGGCGCAAGGGCGGCAGCGCCTCGGCCGCCTCGCGGCGCAGGGCCAGGTCGAATTCCGTCGCCTCGGCGCGGGCATCGGCCAGCGCGCGGTCCAGGTCGGCCAACCGCGCGCGGTGGCCGGCCAGATCGGCCTCGGCGGCCAGGCGGGCCGATCGCGCGGTCAGTGTAGCGGTTTCGGGCGCCAGCTTGCGGGCGGCCAGGGCGGCCTGCCGGTCCTCGACCTCGCGTGCGATCGTCAGGCGGTCGGCCAGCAGCGCCGACTGCGCCCGGGCGGCGGCAAGGGCCGCCTCGATCGCCGCGACATCGGCGGCAATCCGGGCCCGGCGGGCCAGCGCAAGATCGGTGCGGCTGGCCAGCACCGGGCCTTGCAGCGCCTCGGCGGCGCTGCCGGGGGGAAGGGTGGCCCCGGTCAGCTCGGCCTCGAACCGGGCGATCTGCGCGGCGGTGCTGTCGCGTTCGGCTTGCAGCGCGGCTCGGTCGGCGGCGGGCAGGGTGGCATCCAGCCGGGCCAGCACCTGGCCCTGACGGACCACGTCGCCCGGGCGCACCAGCAAGTCGACCAGCACCGCGCGGGTCATCGGCTTCAGCACCACGGGCGGGGCATCGGCGGCCAGCTTGCCGGTGGCCGCGACGACGATGTCCAGCGGCAGCACCGCCGCAAGGGCCACCAGCGCGGCCAAGAGCCCGGCCCCAAGCGCCGGCCAGGCGCGCAACAGACGCGGCGGAGGCTCGACGATCAACTGGTCAAGGGCGCCCTGGAAGGCCGCCGCCTGGGGCGCCACGCGGGGCGGGCGGAAGGCGGCGGTCATGCCATGTGCTCCGTCTGCGCGGCCCAGAGTTGGCGGTAGACGTCACAGCGCGCCAGCAATTCGGCATGGGGCGCGATGTCCAGCACGCGGCCCTGGTCCATCACCACGATCCGGTCGGCGCGCACCAGCGACGACAGCCGGTGCGAGACCATGATGACGGTGCGCCCGCGCGCGATGGCGGCCAGGTTGCGGTTCACCACGAGTTCGGATTCCGGGTCCAGCGCCGAGGTCGCCTCGTCGAACACCAGCACGCGCGGAGCGCTCATCAGGGCGCGGGCGATGGCCAGGCGCTGGCGCTGCCCGCCCGAGAAATTCGACCCGCCCTCTTCGATCTTGGTCTCGAAGCCCAGGGGCAGGCGGCGGATGAAATCCTCGGCCCCGGCCAGGCGGGCCGACAGCGCCACCTCTTCGGGGGCGGCGCCGGGGCGGGCCATGGCGATGTTGTCGCGGATGGTGCCACGGAACAGCAGGTTTTCCTGCAGCACGACGCCGATGTTGCGGCGCAGGTGGTCGAGGTCGATCTGCCGGATATCCACCCCGTCGACGCGCAGAAGGCCGGTCGAGGGCACCTCGATGCCCTGGATCAGCCGGGTCAGCGTGGTTTTCCCCGAGCCCGAGCGGCCGACGACGCCGATCACCTCTCCGGGCTGGATGTCCAGCGTCACGCGGTCCAGCGCGGGGGTGGTGGCGCCGGGGTAGGTGAACGAGACCTGGTCAAAGGCGATGCGGCCGGTGATGTCGTGCCGGGCGGGGCGGTTGTGCGCGCCCTTTTCGGGCCGGTGGTCCATCACGCCCTTCAGCATGCGGACCGACAGCGCCGCCTCTTGATACTCGTTGATCAGGCCGACGATCTGCACCAGCGGCCCCGAGACGCGGCCGGCCAGCATCAGGAAGGCGACCAGCCCCCCCACCGTCAGCGAGCCGTCCAGAACCTTGACCGCGCCATAGGCGACGACGCTGATCTGCATCAGCTTTTCCAGCCAGCCGGTCGCCGCACCGGCCAGCGCGCCGATGGCGCCCACATCCCATTGCCGCCGCAGCGACCCGGCCAGGCTGTCCTCCCAGACCTTGCGGCGGGCACCCTCAAGCACCAGGGATTTGACCGCGCGCATGTTGTGCAGGGTTTCGACCAGATGCGCCTGGCGGTCGGCCTCGGCCGCATAAAGGGCGTTCAGGCGCTTGCGGAAGACCGGCAGCAGGGCGGCGATGCAGCCCGCGATGGCCAGCGCAAAGCCCAGAACGATGGCCGTCAGCACCGGCGAGATCATCGCCAGCAGCAAGAGCAGAAGCGGCAGGAAGGCGGCATCCAGCCCGGTCTGGAACAGCCGACCCGTCAGAAAGGCGCGGATCTTCTCGGTCTGCTGGATGTGACGGGTCATCACCCCGGCGGGTACGGTTTCGAACACCGACAGCGGCAGAGACAGAAGATGCGCAAAGGTGCGGCCGCCGACGATGGCATCGACCTTGCCGCCCGCGATCTGCATAAGACGTTGGCGAACGTAGGAAAAGCCGGCGTCAAAGGTGGCCAGCACCACGAAGACGGTGGCGATGGTGTAAAGCGTGTTCCAGGCCGAATGGGCGATGACACGGTCGACGATCGACTGGAACAGCAGCGGCAGCCCGAACGAGATCAGGTTGCCGGCCAGCACCGCCACCGCCACGCCCGCCAGCGCACCGCGTTGCGCCGCCAGCGCGGGCAGGAACCACGACAGGCCGAACGGCCCCTCGTCGCGGTCGGCGGCGGGGGCGGGCTGCACCAGCATCAGCCGGCCCTGCCAGGCCGCCAGGAATTCGGAGCGGGGGAGCAGGCGAATCCCCTCGGCCTCGCGCGCGGGGTCCAGAAGGGCGGCCATCGGCTGGCCGTCGCGGGTAACGACCAGCACCAGGATCACCCAGCCGCCATCGGCCAGCGGCACCAGCGCCGGATAGGCAACGCCCAGGTCGGCGGCGGTATCCCAGGTGCAGCCGTCGATCAGCCGGGTGCGCAGGCCGGCGCGGGTCAGCGCCGCCGAGACGCTGGACGCCATGTCGCCATCGGTCAGTTCGGGCAGATCCTCGGGGCGGAGCGCGATGCCATGGTGGCTGGCCACCAGAAAGGCCGCCCGCAGCGCCGTCAGCCTGCGGGACTGCGCCTCCATCTCGCGGATCTGGGTCGGGTTCTGCGCGGTCATGCCGGACCCTAGGCCGGACAGCCTTAACGCCGGGTGAAGGCCCGCCGGAGCCGATGTGCATGCCGATTGTGCGGGCGCGCAGCTTGTGGTCACCTAAGCTGGACGGGGACAGGCGCGGGAGGCGCGGAATGAAGAACCTTGCGATTGGCATTCTGGTGGCGGCGACGGTCATCCTGGGCTTCTTTGCCTATCAGACGACGCAGCGGGAAAAGGCGCTGAAGGCCGATCTGGCCGCGGGCGCCGAGGCGCTGGCCGGGCTTGAGGCCGAAAAGACCGCGCTGGCCGCGCAACTGGCCGAGTTGCAGGGCCAGGTCGATGCGGCCACCGCGGCCGCGACCGAGGCGGCCTCGGTCCACGAAGGGGAAAAGGCGGTTCTGGCCGAAACGGTGACGCGGCTGGACGCCGAAAAGGCGGCCCTGGCGACCCGGCTGTCGGACCTTGAGGCCGAAAGGGCCGCCCTGTCCGGCCGCGTCGCGGCGCTAGAGGCCGACAAGGCCGCGCTGGCGGCGCAGGCGGCCGAATTGCAGGCCCGGATCGACGCGCAGGCGCAGGCCCCAGCCGCCAGCCCCTGACCGGGGCCGACCGCTACAGCCAGCGCTGCGCCGGATCGGGCAGCGGGATCGCGTCCAGGAGGTCGCGGGTATAGGCGTCCTGCGGGTCGGCGAACAGGTCGGCCGTGGGCCGGTTCTCGACGATGCGGCCGTGATGCAGGACGATGGTGCGCTGGCACAGCCGGCGGATCACCGACAGGTCATGGCTGATGAAGGCCAGCGTCAGCCCCAGATCGCGCACCAGCCGCTCCAGCAGGTTCAGCACCTGCGCCTGGCTTGAGACGTCGAGGCCCGAGACGATCTCGTCAGCCAGGATGAAATCGGGCTCCAGCGCGATGGCGCGGGCAATGCCGACGCGCTGACGCTGGCCGCCCGACAGCTCGTGCGGGAAACGGGCGGCAAAGCCCGCGGGCAGGCCGACATGATCCAGCGCCCGGGCGACGCGGTCGGGGATGGCGTCGAAACGGTGCAGGCGCATCGGCTCGGCGATGATGGTGCCGACCCGGTGGCGCGGGTTCAGCGACGACATCGGGTCCTGGAAGATCATCTGGAACCGCCGCCGCAACGGGCGCAGCCCGGCCTCGGTCAGGTGGGTGATGTCGCTGCCGTCGAACAGGATCCGCCCATCCGAAGGCTGCAACAGCCGCACCAGCGCCCGGCCCAGGGTCGACTTGCCCGACCCCGAGCCGCCGACAATGCCCAGGACCTCGCCCCTGGGAATGGAGAAACTCAGCCCCTTCAGGATTTCGATCCGCGGCGCCGCGCCCATCAGCGGCCGCGCCGTCATGTCGGCCAGCGACAGGCGCAGGTCCTGGACCTGGTACAGGTCAGCCATGCGCGCCCCCCGCGTCAAAGGCCGCCACCTCGGCCCGGACGGCGGCGATCACGGCATCGGGCACCGGCTGCAACCCGGCCGCGGGGTCGGTGTATTTCGGCGTCGCGGCCAGAAGCGCGGCGGAATAGGGATGGCCGGGCGCGGCAAAGAAATCGGCCACCGAGGTATCCTCGACCACCAGCCCGGAATACAGTACCGACAGCCGCTGGCAGACCTTGGACACCACGCCCAGGTCATGCGTCACGAACAACAGCGCCGTGCCGTGGCGGGCCTGCATGCCTCCGATCAGCTTCAGGATCTGCTTCTGCACCGTCACGTCCAGCGCGGTCGTCGGCTCGTCCGCGACGATCAGCTTCGGTTCGGCGGCAAAGGCGGAGGCGATCAGGATGCGCTGCCGCATGCCCCCCGACAACTCGTGCGGATAGGACCGCATCACCCGGTCGGGATCGGCGATCTGCACCTCGGCCAGCAGGTCGCGCGCCCGGGTGTCGGCATCGGCGCGGGTCCAGCCCAGGATGTCGACCAGCCGGTCGGTGATCTGCGGCCCGATCCGGTGGCTGGGGTTCAGCGCGGTCAGCGGATCCTGCGGGATCAGGGCGCAGGTGGCGCCGATCTTCTGCCGCCGCGTCCGCTGCGGCAGGCGCAGCAGGTCCACCCCGTCCAGCCAGATCTCGCCGCCGGTCACCTCGACCGAGGGCGGCAGGATACCCAGCACCGCCTTGCCGATCATCGACTTGCCGGCGCCGCTTTCGCCGACCAGCCCGTGCACCTGCGCCGCGGCCACCTCAAGCGACACCCGGCGCAGCAGGGGCGGACCCTTGCGCAGCCGGACCGACAGGTTGCGGATCGACAGGAAACTCATCTCAGCACCGGGTCGAAACGGTCCTTCAGCCCCTCGCCCAGTTGCGAAAAGGACAGGACGGTCAGGAACAGCGTGACCAGCGGGAACACCAGCACCCACCAGGCCTGGTGAATGCTGGTGCGGCCTTCGGCGATCATGCCGCCCCAGGTCGGATCGTCGGTCGAGATCGACAGGTTCACAAAGGACAGGATCGCCTCGACGATGACGGCGATGCCCATCTCCAGCGTCAGCAGCACGACGATGGTGGGCAGCACGTTCGGCAGGATTTCCCGCAACATGGTACCGATGCGCCCGCGCCCCGCGACACGGGCCGAGGCGACGTAATCCATCGCCCCCTGCGCCATCGCCTCGGCCCGGACGACCCGGGCAAAGCGCGTCCAGTCGATCACCACGATGGCGATGATGATGGAGATGAGGCCGGGGCCAAGGACGGCAATCAGGAGGATGGAAAACAGCACCGGCGGAAACGCCATCCAGATGTCGATGAGGCGCGAGATCACCATGTCGACCCAGCCGCGCAGGAACCCCGCCAGCAGGCCCAGCGTCGCGCCGACCAGGCAGGTCACCGTCCCGGCGACCAGCGCCACCGCCAGCGCCACCCGGGCGCCGTGGACGATCCGGCTAAGGACGTCACGGCCCAGGGAGTCGGTACCCAGCCAATAACCGGGCTCGGCCCCCTGCACCCAGAACGGCGGCAAACGGCCCAGGAACAGGTCCTGCGCCAAAGGGTCCTTCGGCGCCACCCAGGGCGCCAGCAGCGCGGCCAGGCACAGCAGCCCCAGCCACAGCGCCGAAAGCCACAGGCGCGCGCCCGCACGCCGCCGCACCATGCTGCGCCCGTCAAGCATGGCGCAACCTCGGGTTCAGCACGGCATAAAGCAGGTCGACCACCAGGTTGACCGCGGTGAAGATCGCCGCGAACAGGATCACGATGCCCTGGATCAGCGGCAGGTCGCGGTTGATCACCGCGTCGATGGCCATGTTGCCCAGCCCTTCGTAACTGAACAGCCGTTCGATGATGACGGTGCCGCCGATCAGGAAGGTGAACTGCACGCCCACCAGCGTCAGCGTCGGCAGGGCGGCGTTGCGCAGCGCCTCGCGCAGGATGACCCGGCTTTCGCCATAGCCCTTGGTGCGGGCCAGCGTGACGTAATCCAGGTTCATCGTCTCTTTCAGCGATTGCTTCAGAAGCTGGCCGATGATCGCCGCCAGCGGGATCGCCAGCGCCAGCGCCGGCATGAACATGTGGCTCACGATGTCGGCCCAGAGGTCCAGCCGCAGTCGGAACAGGCTTTCGAACAGGTAAAAGCCGGTGGTGAAGGGCAACTCCAGGCTGGGCGTCACCCGGCCCGAGATGTGGAACACCGGCACCAGCACCCCGAACACCAGGATCAGCACCAGCCCCCACAGGAAATCCGGCACCGACAGCGCCATGCCGTTGGCCACGTCGATCGCGCCCTCGGTCCGACCGCCGCGATAGCGCGTGCCGGTCAGTGCCGCGGCCCCGCCCAGGATCATCGCCATCACCAGCGCCATGATCGACAGCTCCAGCGTTGCCGGCAGGCGGCCCAGAACCAGGCCCAGCACCGGCTGGCGGGTGGTGATCGAGGTGCCGAAATCGCCCTGCATCACGCCTGCGGCCCAGATGCCGAACTGCGTCAGCAGCGGCTTGTCCAGCCCGTACAGCGCCGTCAGCCGCGCCACGTCCTCGTCGGTCGCGCCGGGAGGCAACATCATCGCGATGGGGTTGCCGGGCACCACCCGGATCACGAAGAACACGATCACCGCCACCCCGGCCAGCGTGATGGCGGTGGTCAGAAGCCGCAAGAGAAGAATGCGCAGAAAGGCCATGCCTGCCGGTTTCCTTCGCGCCATCCGGGCGCGCGGGTCAGGGCAAGATGCCCCCCTGATTTCATCTGTCTTCAAATATCCCACGGGGGGTCCGGGGGGGTGTGAAACCCCCCGGCGCTTGCCAAGGGTCAGGCCCGCTTCATCAGATGCGGCAACAGCGACCCGCTGGCATGCGGCGTCACCACCACGCCCGGCGCGTGCAGGATCGGCTGGACATACTGCAACAGCGGGATCACCAGCGCGTTCTCGGCGATATGCTTGTCCACCGCCTTCCAGCCCTCGATCCGCTTGGCCTCGTCGGCCTCGCCCCACAAGGGCCCGATCATGTCGATCAGGTCCTGCCCATCCCACACCGAATGCGGGCTGGGCCCGAACATCGCAAACCCGGTCGAGGTGGTCGGATCGCCGACCGAGTTGCCCCAGTTGTAGAAGGCCGCGGGGGCCAGCTGGTCGGCGGCGCGCAGTTCATAGTGCTTGGCGATCTCGTAGACCTCGATCTCGGCCTCGATCCCGACCTTGCGCCACAGGCCGACGATGGCCTGCACCATCTCGTAATCCTTCGGCTTGAAGCCCTTGGTGGTCTGGATCTTGAACTTGACCGGATTGTCCGGGCCATAGCCGCTGGCGGCCAGCAGCTCGATCGCCTTCGCCTCGTCGTAAGGCACCGAGATCGAGGCGTCATAGGCCGCATATTCCGGCGTCTGCAGCGTGTCGATCTTCACCCCATAGCCCGACAGCAGCCGGTCGATGATCGCCTGCTTGTCGATGGCGTGCGCCGCGGCCTTGCGCACGTTGGGGTCGGTCATCACCTCGATATCGTTCAGGAAGATCATCCCGATATCGGAAATCGGCGCCGCCACCCCGGCCAGCGGGCCACCCTTCAGCCGGTCGTATTCCTCATAGGGCATCTCCAGCGTGACATGAGAGTTGCCGGATTCCACCTCGGCCACCCGGGCGGCGGCGTCGGGGACGAACTTGATCGTGACGGTGTCAAAGTCGGGCTTGCCACCCCAGTAGTTGGCGTTGGCCTTCAGGCGGACAAAGGCGTTGCGCTCGAACTTCTCCACCATGTAGGGGCCGGTGCCGATGGGGGCGGCCTCGAAGCCCTCGGCCCCGACCTTTTCGTAATAGGCCTTGGGCAGGACGTAGCCGGTCAGGAAGTACATCCACTTGAAGATCGTCGGGTCGAACTGGGCCACGTCGGCGATGACCTTGTTGCCCTCGACCCGGTGGTTGGTCAGCGTGCCCCAGACGAACTGGATCGGGCTGCCGGTCTCGGGCTTGGCGACGCGGGCCAGGTTCCAGGCCACGTCCTCGGCGGTGAAGGGGCTGCCATCGTGCCAGGTCACGCCCTCGCGCACGGTCATCCAGACCTGTTTCTTGTCGTCGCTCCAGCCCCATTCCGTCAGCAGGCCGGGGGCGGGCGACAGGTCGGGCTGTTGCAGGATGAACTGGTCAAAGACCGACTGGTAGATGCCCTGGATCGTCGGGTTCACCGCGCTTGGGCCGACGGTCGG